>NZ_LZJM01000203.1:0-59325 GCF_001667665.1 Mycobacterium sp. E342 | reverse complement strand
ACCCGCCGCCTGTCCGCCGAAGACCCGAGGCATACCGATGTCGGGCGTGATCCCTACGTAGGAATCGCTTGCGACGAGTCGGACGTCAAGCAGGTCGATCAAGGAGGCGACAGTCGCGACCATCTAAAGTACGACCGACTTGATCTTGAAGTCGATGATCTGGTCTTCGTCGTATCCGAGTTCGGCCAGTAGTGCATCGGTGTGCTCACCGTGTTCTGGTGCGCACCTGAGTGATAACGGCGTCTCGTCGAACTGGACCGGGCTGCCTGCCAACGCGAATTCGTTGCCGTTGGTATCAGTAGTGCGGGGCAGATAACCATTCGCAATCACCTGGGGGTCGTCGTGGATCTCGCGCGCGGTGCGCATCACGTCCCACACTCCCTCGAACCCGGCGAAGGACTTCTCCCAATGCGCGAGATCTTCCGCTTCGAAGATTGTCCGCAACTCGGCGATGCACTCCTTGCGATTCTCGAAACGCACGGGCGCAGTGGCGAATCGCTCGTCCGAAATCAAGTCCGGGCGACCTAGGCGCATACAGAAATCAGACCAGAACCGGTCGGCCTGAAGAAGTACAAAGGCGATGAACCGGCCGTCGCGTGTCTTATAGAGGTTGACACCCGGGTTGGGCATCTCCTCGAGCGAGAACTTGGGAACGTCCTGACCGGTGACGCCCGCGCCGACGATGTTGGGTCCGAGTTGCCAGATGGCGGCGCTGAGCAGAGAGACGTCGACAATAGACGGTTCACCCGTCCGCTCGCGCTTCACCAACGCTCCGGCGATTCCTGCGGCGATTGTCAGGCCGCCGTACACGTCACCAAACGCCGGCAGCTGAAGCGGCGGATAGGCCCCGTTGCCGGCGGCGTAGCCCTCACCGATCCCTCCGCGCGCCCAATACGCGGCCAGGTCGAAACCACCTTGGTTTGCCGCCTCCCCCTTCGTGCCATAACCATGGCCGCGGGCATAGATGATCTTGGGGTTGCGCGCGCGGACCTGGTCCACGTCGATTCCCATGCGTCGCCGAGAGTCCGGCAGCAGGTTGGTGAGGAACACGTCGGCTGTCTCAATCAGCTTCATCAACACCTCGCGGCCCTCCGGACTGGAAGTGTCCAGACCGATGCTGCGCTTTCCGCGGTTCGGCTGTTCGATGAAGTGGTTGACGCCGCCCGCTCCGGCGACGATTCCCGAATTGATCAGTCCGCGCTGCGGATCACCGGTCTCGGGATGTTCGATCTTGATGACGTCGGCGCCCCAATCGGCGAGCACAGCGCCAGCGGCCGGAACGAAGGTCCACGCGGCGAGCTCGACGACGCGAATCCCGCTGAGCACATCGGTCATGCGCTGGTGTATCCAATCGACTTGGTCTGAAGATGCTGCTCGAAGCCTTCGTGACCGTTTTGCCTACCGACGCCGCTCATCTTGTAACCGCCGAACGGTGCGTCGGCGCCGTAGAACATGGCGCCGTTGAGCATCAAGCTGCCGGTGCGGATTCGCCGGGCCACCGCCATCGCCCGGTCGGGCGAACCCATCACTGCACCCGATAGACCGTAGGTCGAGTTGTTCGCCAGCTCGATGAGCCCCTCATCACCTCTGTCGTACGGCGTCACGGTAATCACCGGCCCGAAGATCTCCTCCTGAAACAGGCGGTGGCTCGCGTCCACATCGGCGAAAACGGTCGGTGCTACGAAGTAGCCGCGATCGAGTCCCTTCGGCTTGCCGCCGCCGACTGTCACCCGCCCCCCTTGCTGCTGGCCGATATCGATGTAATTCAACACGCGGTCACGTTGCTTGGCCGACACCAAGGGGCCGCAGAATGTCGCAGGATCGGTAGGGTCACCGACGGGAACCGCCGTGAACGCCGCAGTGGCAACTTCCACGGCCTGGTCATACACCTCGCGGGGGACGAGCACCCTGCCAGTCATCGCACAGGCCTGACCCGAATGCATCAGCGCACCAATGCATCCCGGCAAGACCGTATCCATGTCGGCGTCGTCTAGCACCATGTACGCCGACTTGCCTCCCAGCTCGAGCAAGGTGCGTTTCATCGTGTCAGCGGACAATCTTTGAAGCAGCTTGCCGACGGCCGTCGAGCCGGTGAAGGAAACCATGTCCACGCGCGGGTCGGTGGCGAGCAGCTGGGCGACGCCGTTGTCGGACGTCGGAACGACGTTGAACACACCCGCTGGGATGTCGGTGCGCTCCGCGACGATACGGCCCCATCGCAGCCCGCTCCAAGGTGTCTCCATGGCCGGTTTGAGCACCATGGTGTTGCCAGTGGCAAGTATCTGCGCAATCTTGTTACTGATGATCTCGAACGGGAAGTTCCACGGCGTGATGGCCCCCACCACGCCGAGCGCCTCTTTGACCACTTTGCGGTGATACGGCGCGCCCAGTAGCGCACCGTCGGAAAGCTTCCGCTCCCATGGAAACTCGGAGATGTACTGGGCGGGCCACCGAACGGCGTCAGGGATCGGCCACTCCAGCTGGGCAAGGTATGTCGACGAGAGCGGCGCGCCGACCTCGGCGACCAGCTCGGCACGGATGTCCTCTTTCTCCTGCTGAAGGGCGTCGTGAAGCTGCATGAGGCAGTGCTGACGGAATTCGTGATTGGTCGACCAGTCGGTCGTGTCGAAGGCACGCCGCGCTGCGGCGATCGCCGACTGCATATCCTCGGCGCCGGCGTCGGTGGCGACGCCCAGCACCTCTTCGGTGGCTGGATTGATGTTTTCGGCAGACGCTCCGGTCAGCGCGTCCCGCAACTTCCCATCGATGTACAAGCGGGTTTCGGCATTGAACGGGAGTGTCGATGCGGCAACCGACGAACTCGTCATGGAAATGTCCTCTCGCTGGGCTGGCGGCACGCTCTAGCATAAATCATAATAGATAACTATTTATCTGATTTCGCGCGATCGTCGGTGCCTGGTGCGGAACGCGGCATTACTATCCTAGATTCTGTCATCAAGTAGATTACTCCACGGAGGGACGCACAGATGGCCCCACGCACGGTCGTCGAACAGCTTGAAGCTGGTGCACTGGACCGCCCCGACAGCCCCCTCCTGCTCGAACCAACCGGCGCGGGACTGACCATCGGTGAGGTGTCCTACCTGTCTGCTGCAGCGGCACGCTGGTTGGCCGCACACGGCGTCAATAGCACCATGACCGTCGCTTGGCAGCTACCCAGTCACTGCGCTGCCGCAGTCCTGATGTTGGCGCTCTCGCGAAGCGTGTCCGTCCAGGTCCCGGTGCTGCACTTGTTCCGACAGCGAGAGGTAGCCGCCGCACTCGAAATCGCCGGCGCCGACGTGTTGATCGTTGACGAGACCACACAGCACAACGCACCATCGGATACACCCGTGATTTGCCTGCCCTCCGATTTCCTCGACGTCCTTCGGACCATGCCCGATGACCAGCCATCGGAGGGCGCAGCGAACTTCCCTTCGGACTACGCACGATGGGTCTTCTTTACGTCCGGAACGAGCGGGCGCCCGAAAGGGGTGCGACACAGCGACAAGTCGCTGTTGACCGCGGCGCGCGGCTACGTGAAGTATCTCGGCCTGGGATCCGCGCCCGACGACGTTGGGACCATCAACTTTCCCATCGCACACGTTGGCGGCATCTTCTATGTCTCGTGCGCCCTTATCGGGAGGTTCTCGGTTCTGTTGCTGCCGCGGGTCGGGCCGGACATCGCCGCAGTGCTTGCAGCCAATCGAGTGACGTTCACTGGCTCAAGTACGGCGTTCTACCAGATGCTGCTCTCCGCACAGCTCTCCTCAGGTGGTGATGCTCCCGTCATTCCAACGCTTCGCATGCTGATCGGTGGCGGTGCACCCTGTCCGCCAGAGCTGCACGAGAAGATCAGACTCGTGCTCGGGGTGCCCGTACTGCACGGCTACGGCATGACTGAAGCCCCCGCTATTACCGCCAGCCAGGCCTCGGACAGCTTTGAGCAGCGGTCGAACAGTGCGGGTCGCCCCGTTCCCGGCGCCGAAGTCCGTATCGCGCCGACGGGAGAGGTCGAAGTGCGCGGCGATGTCCTGACACCCGGCTACGTCGACGGTGAGCAATGGGCCTCATCTGTCACGCCGGAAGGCTGGCTCCGAACCGGGGACACGGGATACCTGCGGGCTGACGGCCGGCTGGTGATCACCGGTCGGATGAAGGATCTGATCATTCGAAAGGGTGAGAACATTGCTCCCGCCGAGATCGAGAACGAGCTGCTCGCGCACCCGCTCATCGATGTCGTCGCGGTGCTCGGCCTTGCCGACGAAGTACGTGGCGAGCTCGTCTGCGCGGTCGTCCAACGATCACCCCAGCACCGCGATGTCACACTCGAAGAGATCTGCCGGTTTTTGGATGACCGCGGCTTGATGAAGCAGAAGTGGCCCGAGCGGCTTTACATACTCGATGAATTCCCCCTGACCGGTTTGGGCAAGGTCGCGAAGCGTGAACTTGCTAAGCAGTTGACGGCCTGAATCGGCGACACCCCGGGCGGAATCACGTCACGGACAGTGGTCCTTTTTCCGCGACACCGCGCACGAAGTCGATCGACACACCCATCTCCTCGGCCAGCGCGATCGCTGTCGCGACGTCCTTGCGCAGATATGGCGTCACACGGCCCTCGAACGGAATAAGACCGCCGACTTGCCGCACACGCTGAAGGGCCGCGCTGCTGCCGCTACACGCGCTCAACGCGGCGAGTAACGACTGCTCGTTCAAGCCCAACGCTGCTCCGGCCGCAGCAGTACCCGCCAGCAGTTGCGAATTTGCCGCGAACAAAAGGTTATTGAGCAGCTTGACCAGCAGCGCGCTGCCCAGCGCACCGGTCGCAATGATGGGATCGGCGTAAGCACCCACCACGTCGCGCGCAGTATCGACCGGGTCAGGTTCCCCGCCCAACAGGACCGTGAGCCTGCCCTGAAAAATATCTTCCGAATCTCCACTGATGGGCCCGTCGACCACCCGAACATGCGGCATTGTCTGGGCGATGTCAGCGACGAGCGCCGGACTACCCGTGGTGTGCGAAACGACGATCGCACCGTCGGGCAGATGAGCAAGGAAACCATCCTCGCCGAACGCGGTCTCCCGCAGCTGCGGATCGGAGAACAGACATACGATCAACACGTCACTGGCTCGCGCGAGCTCCTTGAGGGAACCGGCCAAACCAGCCCCACGCGCGACATGAGGTTCGCAGACCTCGGGTCGGCGCGCATAGAGTACGACTTCGTGCTGACCGCGATCGAGCAGCCGCGACACCATCGGCGCACCCATTTGACCGACGCCGAAGAAACCGACTCGTGACATCTCATGGCCCCGAACCGGAATTAAGACGAGGACCCGGCGTGAAACGGATGGGCAAATGGCGGACAGCGTAGACCTCACCAGCGTCCTCGAACCGCACGATTTCGCCGTCGATCGCGAAATCGGGCAGACGGGCCAGTATTTCGGAGATCATCTCCTGGAACATCACCCGGGCGAAGTTGGAGCCGAGACAACGGTGAGCGCCGAGGCTGAACGCGAGGTGGCGGTTCGATGATCGGGTCAGGTCGATTTCCTCGGGCTTGTCGAACACCTTCGGATCGCGGTTGCCCGAGGCGAACATCAACATGACGCGGTCTCCCGCACGCAGCTTGTGACCGTGAAATTCGCAGTCCCGTTTGACGACTCGATAGAGCCCCTGCGTGGGAGTGTCGTGCCGGAGGAACTCCTCGGTCGCAGCATCGAGAAGCTCGGGATCGTCAATCAACTGCTGACGCAATGCCGGATCTTCTTCGAGCCGAACCAGCGCATTACCGGTCAGTCCGCTCGTCGTGTCCATACCGGCAAGCAGCAGGAGGAAGATGTACCCGATCAGCTGCTCCTCGGTGAGCGGCGCGCCATCGACTTCGGCTTGCAGGATGACACTGATCAAGTCGTCGCCGAAACCGTTGGTCCGCCGATGCTGCATCGCGGTCACGATGGCGCCGTAAATATTCATGACGCCATTGCTGGCCCGCTCGGGGTCGTGCGAGCGGTCGTGAATGGCGGAATGGATCCACTCCACCCATTCCGGCCAACGGCTGTCGTCCAGACCCAACATCTGCAGGATCCAGCGCGCTGGCAGTGGGGTGGTCAGCTGTTGGACGATGTCGGCTCGGCCGGTCTCGATGAAGTCGTCGACCAACTCCGCCGCTAACTGGCGAATTCGCGGCCTCCAACGCTGGGCAGCGCCCGGGGAAAAGCGCGGCAATACGATACGGCGGCATGCGCCGTGCAGCGGCGGATCGATGTCGATGGGAATCAACGGATCCGGGGACAGCCCCGGCACCGCTTTCTCCACACCATTGCCGAACAGCTCGGCGTCCTGCGCGGCGTCGACGATCGCGTCGTACCCGAGAAACAGCCAGAACCCATCCCATGCGGTCGAATGCAAAACCGGGCAACGATCGCGAAACTCAGAGTAGATCGCGAAATTGTTCTCTCGGAAGTACGCCGAATGGTGGTCGAGGTCGGTCGAGGCGGCCTCGGTGCCTGAGTCGATAGTCGTCATCACGCGTCCTTTAGGTCGTCGATCTTGATCGCTCGCTCGGGACATTCCTGTTCGGCTCTTCGGATCAAATCTTTGTCCTCGAGCGCGATTCCGTTTTGGCTCGCCACCGCTCGATCTTCGAGGTCGAGGAATTCGAAAGCGTTGGGCGCTATCGTCAAGCAGCGTGCATGTCCTCGACATCGCTGCGGGTCCACCGCGACCCTCATTCGGCCTCCCATTGTCTTCTCCCGTTACACATTGGCGGGTTGCGGCTCGGCCGTCCTTGGGAAGTTGAGCATGCGCCGCGCGTTGTCCTCGACGATGAGCGCACATTCGTCATCGGGCACCGTGGCAAGCACTTCGGCCGCACGCTTGCGCGAGTTCGGCCAGTTCGAATCCGAGTGCGGGAAGTCGATCTCCAAGGTGATGCGATCAACACCGATCGCATGGCGGTTGGTCAATCCGTGCTCATCATCGATAAAGCAGCCCCAGAAGTGGGAACGGAACAGATCAGAAGGGCGCGCGTCGAAATCGATCGGCTGGTAGTAGCGGTGACGCTCCCACACGTAGTCCGTGCGCTCCAAAATGTAAGGCACCCAACCGATACCGCCTTCGGATAACGAGATCTGAAGGTTCGGAAACTTCTGCAGTTTGCCGGAGAACAGCAGATCGACGGTTGACCACATGAGATTGGTCGCAAACAGCGCAATCGCCACCGCGAAGGGCGCCGAAACGTCTTGTTTAGCCAGATCATTCTGGAAGGTGCTCGTCCCCGAGAAGGAGAATCCGGGAACGTAACCGCCCGACCCGAAATGCAGTGCCAGCGGCATGCCCGCGTCCGAGCACACCTGCCACAGATTGTCCCAGTGATCTGAGTGAAACGACGGCAGCCCCAACGACACCGGGCTGTCCGGAAACGACACAGTACGCGCCCCCTTCGAGGCCAGACGCTCGGCCTCGACGACGCACGCGTCGATGTCCCAGACCGGAAGCAAACCAAGCGGAATGAACCGGTCCGGCGCCGTCGCGCACCACTCGTCGATGTGAAAATCGTTCCACGCCTTCACGCACAGCAGAGCCAGCTCGCGATCGTTACCCCGATAAAACGTCCCCCCCGCAAACCCCGGGAAGGAGGGAAAGCACAACGCCGCCTGCACCCCATCGAGGTCCATGTCCGCCACCCGCGCCGCAGGATCGTAGCAACCGGGAATCATATCCTCGTAGCGCACCGGATCGGTGCCCCACTCCTGCGGTGGCTTGCCCGCAACCGCGTTCAGCCCGATCGTCGGATACAGCGTGTTGTCATACGACCACAAATGCTGGCCGTTGATCTCGACGATCTTGGGTCCGGCCTCCCGATACTTCTGCGGCAAGCGGTCTTGCCACACACGTGGATGCTCGATGAGGTGGTCATCGACCGACACGATCTGATGGGTGTCTTGTAACGGCATCCTTCGCTCCCTTGCGCCGTGCCCCGCCGGACCCGGCTGAGATCCGTCCGGCTCAGTGTTCTACCAGAATCTGTTTATGACCATATTCTATATTTGCTTCGAATTTTATACCTGAGCGATGTCGCGAACAAGTCCTTCAAGCACGTGTGGGTCAATCCGGTTCCTGCGTACTTGTCGAATGCGCCGACTCGTTCGCGCTCACACGGCACTAATCAGCCAGGTCCAGCTGGCATGCGTCTCGGTGGAAGGAAGGGACACAGATCGTGGGTTTGCTTGACGGTCGCGTCGCGTCGTTTTCATCACTGGCGGCACGCGGTCAGGGCCGTTCGCATGCAGTCACTCTCGCGGAAGAAGGCGCCAACATCGTCGCCGTAGACATCTGCCGCGACATCGACGCCGTGCCGTACAGGTTGGGCACGTGGGAAGACCTCGAAGAGACAGCTCGACTCGTCCAGAGAACGGGCCGAGAGATTCAGTTCCAGGCGGCTGACGTGCGGCATAAGTCGGCCCTACAGGCCGCGCTCGACCCAGGTGTAGAGCAGTTCGGGCATATCGACACGGTGCTGGAACAAGTGGACCCCTAGGTCCGTTTCATGTTAACCTGCGTAGGTGCCGTGCCAGGGAGGTCCACCTATGCCACCGACAGCCAAAGCGCGACGACAGCGGTCCGATGCACGCGCCAACTACGAGCGCATCGTCCATGCCGGGCGAGAGTTGTTCGCCGCCAAGGGCACTGCCACTCACGCAGATGTCGCGCGCGCGGCAGGCATCGGCAAGGCCACCGTGTTCCGGGTCTTCCCCAGCCGGGAGGCGATGATCTCGGCCTTTCTTGAACCGCAAACGATTTGGATCGAAGCGCGCGTTTGTGAGGCGATTCTGCAGGCACGCCAGGGCGATCCATGGACGGCGCTGGCCGAGGCGTTGTACGACGTCATCCATCGCATTCGCCAGGACCGCATCGCCGGCATGGTGTTCGATGTCGACACGCACGCCGTCGGTGATGACGCGCATCGACTCGCGACGTTGAGCGACGAGCTGATCGCATTGGGGATCCGCGCCGGCCGGGTGCGTTCTGAGGTGACCTCACGCGACTTACGCCGGCTGATTCGAGGCCTGGCGCTGGCTCTGTCGTCCGAACAGGAAGCCCGTCCCGAGGAATGGGATCGGTGCGTCGAGTTGACGCTGGCAGCGTGCGCCGTACAGCAAGGGAAACACTCGCATGCCCCCTGACCCTCGCTGCCGGATCAAGCGGCCCGCACTCACCTGGTTCCGTCATAGATAACGAGGTAGATTCATGTCAGAACGCATACAAGCGGGGCTGGAAGTGTTCGCCCAACTCTGCCCCGATATCGCTGCCAAAATCGGTGAGGGCAAGAGCGAGCCGCGGTTCGGTGACGAACTCGGCATTCTCAGCGCCGACAATCTGTTCGGTGCGTTGTGGACGCGGCCCGGCCTGGACTGGCGGTCTCGTAGCCTCGTCACCATCGGTGCCCTGATCGCGCTCCGCGCCCACGACCAGTTGAGGGAACACTTCCAGATCGGGCTTCGCAACGGTCTTACGCGCGCCGAGTTGGAAGAAGTCACCTACCACCTGTCGGGTTATCTGGGATTCCCGGCGGCCGCCAATGCCAGTCAGGTTGCGGCCGGCGCAATCGGCGCCCACAAGACCGACGAGCCGATTGGAGCATCGAAGTGACCGGGAGACTCGACGGCAAGGTCGCGGTCGTTGTCGGCGGTGGTCAATCCGCCGGGGCCACGATCGGAAACGGGCGTGCGGCATGCATCACGTTCGCCCGCGAGGGCGCAACAGTTCTAGTGGCCGATCGTGTGCTGGAGAGCGCCGAGTCCACCGTGAAGATGATCCATGACGAGGGCGGTACCGCGGCGGCGATCGAAGTGGACGTCACCGCGACGGCAGACGTGGAAGGCCTTGCCGCACGGGTCCGCTCGGACTATGGCCGCGTCGACGTGCTGCACAACAATGTCGGTATTATCTCGACCGGCGCCACCGACGAGATCGATCTGGACTTCTGGAACCGCATGTTCGCGATCAACCTCGACGGAATATGGCAGGTCATCAAGCATCTCGGACCCATCATGCGCGAACAGGGGTCAGGGTCGATCATCAACATCTCGTCGTTGGCCTCGTTTCTCGCCGGGCCGGAGAACGTCGGATACGCGACCTCGAAAGCAGCGCTGAACTCCATGTCGAGGTCGTTCGCCAAGGAGTACGCCAAACATCATGTGCGGGTGAATGTGATCGCCCCCGGAGCCGTGGAAACGCCGATTGGCGTTGATCAACTGGTCGAGCGCACAGGCCTCAGCCGCGAGAAGGTCATGGAGATGCGGGACTCCACCGTACCTTTGGGCAAACAGGGCAGCGCCTTCGACGTCGCCAAGGCAGCCGTGTTCCTTGCGTCCGACGATGCCGCGTGGATCACCGGGATCATCCTTCCGGTTGACGGCGGCGCCACCCTGAGCATCATCCCGACGTAGGTCGCAGCGGATTGGTGCCAATCCTGGCGGCAGAATGATGGTCCGCACCTCGACTGCGGATCCATGCATCTCCGCTCGCCACTTCATGCAGCCAGCGCCGGATTTTGCGCAATCCGCCGGCACAGCGACAACAGCTGGACTACTTGAAGCACACCGCCGTCACCCAATTTCGATTTCGACCATCTCGGCGGCATCGCCGCGTCTTCGACGCCGAAGTTCAGTGCACCGATTCGGCTCGAAACGGCAGTCGGCCCACCTGGATGGAAATCGTCACTCATACATACGAAGGCGAAAGCTGGTGCGGCTTCAATCATCTCGATCCGTTCAGACGCATCCTCGTGTCCACTATCCTTGGTACCGCCGGCCATAGTCAGTGGCCCGATCGTTGCCTCGTCCGATGCAGCTAAGTTTGGCCTCGCGAGTCGCCGGACCAGCCGTTCTGACTGGCGCGAGCGCGAGTGGCCTGACATGCGCGGCAGGTCGGCTTACTACCACGGGCATCCCGATCGATGAGCCGTCTCCGAGGAGGAACTTGCCGTCGAGGCTCAGCTTGCCGGTCCGCCGCCATGGTCGAACGACACAGAACCACACCACCCCCGCTAAGAGCGCAAGGCTGAGACCCTCAAAGATGTCAATGCCACCAGATTCCACGTCGGCATACGGTCAACCGGGCCCGCCCGAAGTCAGGTGAAAAGACCCACCGCACCAGCGCCTGCACCGCTACGACAAGCCACAGGGCCGCAATCGCCGCCCCTACCGTCGCACCGCCAGTACGAGCGGGCTCGGATGCATTGGGGCTTGTCCGTGTGACGGCAAGCTCCGACACCACCATGGTGAACTAGCCTCCGTAGGTGCGCGAACGCCTATTCAGCCGAGGAGTTTTTTCTAATTCAACACAGAATTTCGTTGACTCTCGAGTCAAACTCTAAGTAGCGTCATGCCTTATCAACCATCGATGAGGGGTTCGTCATGACGACCGGCATTCAGAAAACGATGGCGTGGAGCGGCGCCGCCTTCCTGCTGCTCCTATTCCCCGGCATCATCATGGTCGGCCTGCTCCCTCCGATGGCTCCCACGAAGTCCGCCGGCGAGGTCGCAGAGTTCTGGTCGACAAACACCGGGGTGAAGCGCACCGGACTTGTCGTCCTGCTGGCGGCGGCGGGACTCCAGGTACCCTTCGGCGCGCTCATCGCCGTGCGGATCAGGCAGCTCGAGGGCAGGTTCTCCCCGCTTGCCTACGCGCAGCTGATCGCCACCGGCCTTGCGGTGATGGCGATCGTCCTACCAACCTTTGCGTTCGCCGCGGCGTCGTATCGCCCCGAGCGCAATCCCGAGATCACCCAGGCACTCAACGACCTCGGCTGGCTGCCGTTCGTGATGAACTGGCCCGCGGCCACCATCCAGTGCCTGGCGATCGGCTTTGCGATCTTCGGCTACCAGGGGCCGCACCCCGTCTGGCCGAGATGGGTGGCCTACTACAACTTTTGGAGCGGTTTCATCTTCGCCGCAGGCGGTCTCGTGGTGTTGTTCAAGACCGGCGTGTTCGCCTGGAACGGACTGCTCGCTTTCTGGCTGGTTGCCGTGTTCTTCGGGGCGTGGCTCCTCGTCATGACCTGGCAGTTGCTGACAACGATTGGCGCGCAACCGACAGACGACCGCGAGGAGCCCGTCCTCCACCGCACAGGCGCATGACCGCAACGGCCGACCGCGAGACACGGGCACGGGCCACAGAACCCAAACGCATTCCCGGCGAGGAAGGGATTTGGGTATTCGTCCTCGGCGACATGACGGTGTTCGCGCTGTTTTTCGCCACGTTCATGTACTCACGCGCCAAGAACCCTGAGCTCTTCGCCCGCGATCACGCGAGCCTGAACGTCGCCCTGGGCACCATGAACACCGTTCTGCTACTGAGCAGTTCGTTGTTTGCCGCATTGGCCGTACAGCAAGTCCTCACTGGTGTGCACCGCTCAGCGCCCCGGCTGTTCGGTGCCGCGCTCGCATGCGGACTGGGCTTCGTCGTTGTGAAGGCCGTGGAGTGGTTGCATCTGTTCGGTAACGGCAAGACCGTCGGCAGCGGCGAGTTCTTCTCGTATTACTTCATGTTCACCGGTATACATCTGGCGCACGTGTTGATCGGCTGCGTGGTGCTGAGCCGGCTCATCACGGTCAGCCGCAAGCCACAGCTGAGCGGGCGCGACACGATGCTGTGCGAGGCCGGCGGCATCTTCTGGCACATGGTCGACCTGCTGTGGGTCGTACTGTTCGCTCTCTTCTATCTGATGCGGTGATGGCAATGACGCGCCGGGTGACTCTGGTATGGGCCGCGCTCATCGGCCTCACGTTCGCATCGTTCACCGTTGGGGTCGAACAGGGCGCCGGCGTGGCATCGGCGGCCGCCGTGGTCATCATCGGCCTCGCGCTGTGCAAAGTGCGGCTGATCGGCCTGCATTTCATGGATATCCGGGCCGCTCCGCGCACACTGCGCCTCATATTCGAGGGCTACGTCCTCGTAGTGTTTGCCACGCTGGTGACGTTGGACCTCGTCGTGTCCTAGAAACGACATGGCCGGTCATCTGCGTACAGTCGAACGATAGCTAGAAAGTCAAGGCCGCGGGCCGGCAGTCCGGAGGAAGGCGATTTCAAATCCGCTCGGACGCGGGCCGCTCATGTCCTGAGCGTCAAAGGGTATGCGAGCACGAGGCTTTCGGACGTAGCAGAACAAGCCGAACCCAATCCCCACCATCTACTACTACTTCCCGCGCCGTGACGAACGGCATGCAGAAAGTTGTGGACATTACACGTAAACAGGCCGGAGATCCGCAAAAGACCATCGACCAAATATTTGGCCACGACGCACAGCATGGTTACCAAGATGAAGGCCATGACGGTCGACATCACTCAATTGCGGGATAACATCGGTAATTTCGACGACTTTCCTCCGCCCCCTGCACAACTAGTTCTCCCGTACGAGTCCGAGTTCCGAACAGGGTTCCACGCTATAGATGGTAGTTATCGGCGGTCGGACGTGAATAGCAGACCTTCACATTGACCTGTGACAGTTGACTGTCATAGTGTCGGGATGCAGGTCCGGCTGACCCGATCGCGGAGGAGCGTTGAGATGGCAGAAAGTATGTTCTCCTCTATGAACTTGACCGGGAATCCGGACGAGGTGGTGGCCGAGTTCACTAAACGGGTGACCGCGGGCACACTGACCACGGGTCTGACCACGTTCGGTATCGACCGGGTTCGGGAAGTACTGAGATTGCCCGTCACGATCGTGCCGATGTCCGCCATCTACCTCGGCGTTCCCGCCAAAAGCTCTCCGCGCCGCGTCGACGTCCGGCGATGTCGGTGACGTTCCGCGACCGGTTCGGCAACTCCTGGTAACGAAAGAGGGTTCTTGGTCATGTCTTTGGCGATAACGGAAGACCACCGCGCCTTCGCGGACCTCGCCGCGGCGGTGGTGGCTGCGCGCGGGGGCATGGCGGCTGCGCGCGACATGCTGCTGAATCCGGACCGACCTGACCGTTGGTGGGCCGCAGACGAGCTTTGGAAGGAGATGGCCTCGGCGGGCTGGCTCGGCCTGCACATCGACGAGCGGTTCGGGGGCCAAGGCTACGGCCTTCCCGAGCTCACGGTGGTGATGGAACAGCTCGGCCGCGCCGCTATCGGTGGGCCGTTCCTGCCGACGGTGGCTGCATCGGTGCTAATGGCCGAGTTCGGCAGCGAACAGCAGCAACAACGCTGGCTTCCCCGTCTCGCGTCGGGCGAGCTGATCGCAGGCGTCAGTACGACCAACACTGCGATTCGGTCGGATTCGACCATCACGGGAACAAACATCGCGGTTCTCGGTGACTCCGGCAGCGACGTCTACCTCATCACCGTCGGTGAAGACATCGTGCTGGTCGAAGATGGCGACGCCGTTTCCGTCCAGGTCGGCGAAACAAACGACATGCTCACCCGCCCGCTAGTCGTCCTAGAACTATCCGCTGCCCCCGTCGCCGACGTGCTGGTCGGTGCTGCTGCCAGCGCCGTGCGCACGCTTCGGCTGCTGGCGGCGGCCGAGGCGGTTGGCGGCTTGGCCGCTTGCACCGAAATGGCGACCAGCTATGCCAAGGATCGACGACAGTTCGATCGGCCCATCGGGTCGTTTCAGGCGATCAAGCACCACTGCGCGAACATGCTGGTCGATTCGGAACTGGCCGTTGCGGTCACCTGGGATGCAGCCCGCAGGCACGCACCAGAAGCCGACCTGGCGGTGACCATGGCGGCCGGACATGTGCTGCCGGCCTATCAGCGCGTCGCGCTGCAAAATCTTCAGATCCACGGCGGCATCGGATACACCTGGGAGCACGACGCCCATCTCTTCATTCGCCGGGCCACAATCTTGCTGGCGTTCTGTGGCGGGCGAGAAGCATTGCACGACAAGGTCATCGAATTGCAACGCGCTGGGGTGCGACTGCATCACGCGCTAGATCTGCCGCCCGAAGCCCAACAGTACCGATTGGCCGCCGAGGAGTTCCGGTCGGAGTTGATGCGGGCCGACGTTGACAGCAGGCCCAAGTTATGGGCCCGCAGCGGATATCTGCAGCCGCACTGGCCGCCGCCGTTCGGGCGCGGCGCGGACTCGGTGGAGCAGCTGATCATCGACGAAGTGCTCGGCGAACTGGATAAGCCGCACCTCGGACTCGGCGAGTGGGTGGTGCCGACTTTGCTTGAGCACGGTAGCCCGGAGCAGGTCGAGCGGCTGATCTGGCCCAGCCTCGAGGGTGAGCTGCGCTGGTGTCAGTTGTTCAGTGAGCCAGGAGCGGGCTCTGATGCGGCCGCGGTCGCTACCAAGGCCGAGCGCGTTGAGGGCGGTTGGTCGGTGACCGGCCAGAAGGTGTGGACAAGCGATGCGATGAATTGCCAGCGGGGTCTGGCCACGGTGCGCACCGATCGCAGCGCAGCCAAGCACCGTGGCATCACCGCCATGATCATCGATCTGGCGGTACCGGGTGTGGAGATCCGCCCACTGAAGGAGATCACCGGCGCGACGCTGTTCAACGAGGTCTTCTTCACCGACGTCTTCGTCCCCGACCGCGACATTGTCGGTGAGGTGAACGCCGGTTGGAAAGTCGCCATGGCGACCTTCGGCAACGAACGCGTATCCCTCGGTGGTGGTTCAGTGACCCTGCCTGCGGACAAGCTCGCCGAGTTGTTGGAGCAGTACCGCAGCGGCGACACAGGCCTGGCGCGTGAAGTCGGCGCCCTACTCGTGGAGTCGTATTGTCTTGCAGCGCTGAATCTCCGGCGGGCGGCCCGAGCGGTATTCGATTCCGGGTCGACGATCGAAGGCAACATTGCGAAGCTATACGGCGCTGAACACGCGCAACGCGTCGCCGAACTGGCTCTTTGCATTGTCACCCCTGCTGTCCTCGTCGGAGAGCAGGCCGAGGTCGCACATGACTACCTGTACAGCCGCTGTCTCACGATAGCCGGCGGGACCTCAGAGATTATCCGCAATCTCATCGCCGAACGCATCCTCGGCCTACCGCGCGACCCACTGCTGGCATAACAATCGAGCGATACCGTTTGTCTGCAAGCACTTTGGCGAAACTCATCGATCCCAGCGGCCGCGCCGAACATGGGTAGCTGTGAAGCGGGTCTGCCCTGAAACCCAAGGGCGGCCTAGGCTTTTGACCAAACCCGTTTGGCCGGGGAGTTGAGCGCGTCGGACCGCTCGATATAAACCTGGCCGACTTCCCCATCCCATTCGCAGGGGCCGAAGTTCAGCACATACATCAGCCCCGGCCCCTCCAGATCCTTCCCGACCGCAAGGTACTTCTGCATCGACATCCAGATGGAGCGTCGGGTCTCCAGCACAGTGTCGATCGCCCCGCCATCCCAGCGCAGGCGAATAGGCAGGCGCTCACCCGAGAACTGCAGATCCTTCAGCCTCGGCGGTTCGAGCACCTCAGCGGTGCAGAATCTGCCGTCGCGGTCAACGACCGCTGCACCTTGCAACGTGATCAGCCCGTCCAGACGCCAGTAGGACGAGAAGACGAATGCTTTCCCACTTTCGTACAGGCAGCTCGCTATCACGTGACCGCCCCACGGTTCGCCGGTGCCGCCTCCGCGCGGGCCGCGCGAGTGGTCACGCCAGCCCGTCGCATCGATGTCATAGATCGTCTGGTCCACCCGCACCTGGCCGCGGGCGCGATAGAGCTGTTCGTAATGCTCCTTTGCCCAGCCCTGATTGGTCATGTCACCCTTGCCGCCCTCGCCGTGAGCCGAAGTGTGCGCGTCCCACACCGGCGTCACACAGTCGACCTCCAAGTCGATGACGAGGCGCTTGCGCAGGCCGTCCGGGACCAGCCCATTCTGCATATCGGTGTTCGAAACGTGTTGTGCGAAACCGTCAAACGTGACCTTCCAGCGTTTGAACGGCTCAATGCATCGAAATGCCAGGTTCGGTCCCGCCGGCTTCTTCTGCTGGGGTGTGTAGTAGTAGCCCCACATCGTCAGAACGCCCTCATCGCCAGGCAGACAGACCAGCACCCGGTCCTCCCACATATCCCACTCATTGGGCACGCTGCCCAAGTGCAGCCAGAAGCCGAGATCTGCTCGAGGGTCGTATAACGCGAAAAGAAGATTCTCCGCCCAGAACGGCTCAGTCGGTCGCTCCGAGACGACACTCTCCTGCGCGGCCGGCAGTCCGCTCGACAAATCCTGGACGGTCACGAAATCTCCTTACTCACGGTGGTTTGGGGGCTCCATGCCGGCGTCGCCTAGTCGTCCCACCCGGACCAGCGCGATCCAAAACGCGGGGGCGGCGGACCGTCGAGAAGGCCGTCCAGCCAGTCCATGTTGCCGCTCTCGTTGAGTTGGCGCGCCTGGTCCGGCGTTAGCTGTCCGGTCGCCAGCAGCATGGCGGGCAGGCGCACCATCACGAGCGTGATGCGCAGGGCGTTCAGCACAAGGTGCCAGTCGAGGTGTTCAGCCGGGCGACCTATGAGCTCTTGCCAAAGATTGATCGCGTCGCGCCGCGAGCCAAACCCCGCAGGACGCGGCAGTCCGCGCGCGGTGGTGACGGCGTGATCCGTGTACGTCCACCAGGCCAAGTCACACTCCGGCCCCGCCAGGGAGACCATGTCCCAATCGAGCACGGCCGCCACGGACGTTCCCTGGTAGATGATGTTCTGGGGTCGCGCATCGCCCCAGGAGAACCCGGGCGGAGCGCCTTGAGGCAGATTTGTGACCAACCATTCCGAAGCGCGCTTAACCATTGGAAGCTCATCACCTCCACACCACTTGGCATACGCCAGCCAATGGTTCAGCTCCTGCTCGAGTCCCGTGCGGCCCAGGTTTGGCCGCGCCAAGAAACTGAATTCAGCCGGATCCAACCCGTGTAGTTCGGCCATCACCTCGATGGCGCCGCGCCACAACTCATGCTGCGACTGTGGTGGGAGTTCGACTACCCAGCCACTCACGTTGAAGGGCGGATTGTCCGGTGGCACCTGGCCCTCCACCCTCTCCATGACGAAGAAAGGCTGGCCGAACACCCTCGTGTCTGGCTCGTAACCAACCACTGGTGGCGACGGGATCTGCGGCTCCTGCGAAAGCTTCTCGTAAATCAGGTAGTGAGTCTTTACATCCATCCCCATGAATAAGTGCTCGGTCGCGCC
The DNA here is from genome assembly GCF_001667665.1 of Mycobacterium sp. E342. NCBI lineage: Bacteria > Bacillati > Actinomycetota > Actinomycetes > Mycobacteriales > Mycobacteriaceae > Mycobacterium > Mycobacterium sp. E342. Next base: position 41,209 of record NZ_LZJM01000203.1, on the reverse strand, counting down.
GACTCGCATGACGTAGCTGGCCTCCTCACACTCGCCGTTCAATGCGCAGGTGGCGCTTATCATCAGGGTCTCGTTGGCGACGCCAGCGGTGTCGGGCTGATCCACTTTATGCACCTCGAGGTCGTCTCCGACGCGTCGGCGCAACCATGCCTCGATCGCCGGCCGGACCGCACCCATATCGCGAAGCCGAACTTTTGTGGGGATGTCGACGTATTCGACAGCCACGTCGTCGGCCATGCTCAATTCTCCTTCCTGAACTGTCTAGTTCTCTACAGCCGCCCGTCGACGCGGCAGCCGGACGCATCCATTGGGGTGAACGCAAGTCCTTGAGGGCGTGGAAAGCCCTTCAGGGGCAGAGTCGGATATGTCAGTTGACCGTCGTACTTGTCGACTCTTGCGTGGGTGCATTTACTTTGATCCCCAAGGACTTTCGTCGGTGCACCGATCGAAGAAACGCTGTGCTTGAACGTCCCTCGCCGGAGGAATACACAAAATCGCGATCGCCGTGAACGCCACGCCGATGCCGGCCCGCACCAGCACCGGCCGAGGGCCCCTCACTGGGACAACATCATGCGTCGCGCCGACCGCCCACGGCTGCGCAGCCTCGAGATCGGTCATTTACCACGCCTCCGCTGACTGTCGGATAGAAACACGATGACAGTTCGGTGCCATATCGTCAATGCAAATCCCGGGATAGCACAGCTGATCAGGAGGAAACCCCCCCAGGCGTGCAAAGGCAAGGCTGGAGCTTGCACCTCATTACACTAGACAGTTGCGTGCCATACAGTGGTTCGTTGAGCTGGCCCCGGCAGGGCAACCAGCAACCCACCGTCAACGCCCGGACATACGGACCACGCGCCTCGCCTGCGGAACGGAAGGGCATACGAGGCCTTCGCCGCAGGCGCTGCGGGTCGCGCGCCGACGTCGCCGTGGCGGCTGCTTTGTGTTAACGCTGTGGCTATAGTTTCATCGAGTTGATATTGACGCGGGAGGGTGACAGTTGCCCCGTGGGGATCGCTCGCCTCGCGGTGCGCACGCGGAGCGCGTGCGCACTGCACTGCTTGAGGCGGCATTGCAGCTCTTCGGTGCATATGGTTATGACGCAACGAGCACCGATGAGATCGCTGAGGCCGCAGGTGTATCCCCCCGGACCTTCTTTCGCTACTTTCCGACCAAGGAATCGGTGCTTTTCTCGGGAGAGTTTGACTTCATCCGCGCGTTTGGTGGTGTCTATCTCGCCCAACCAGACTCAATCTCCGACTTCCAAGCAATGGAGCACTCGTTCGCGCTCCTCGCTCCCGCATTGAAACGCATCCGGACGCGGATCAGTCAGTACTACGACGCCATAGCGTCATCGGCCGTTCTGCTGGGCCGCGAACAACAGAATCACACCGCCAACATTGACGTGATCGCGAAAATTGTCGCCGAGCGGCGCGGCCTTCCGGCGCCGAATGAAGAATGCGAGCTGCTCGCGTCGGTGGGCATGCTGCTGCTCACCCGGGCCATCAACCGGTGGCTGAATACGCGCGGACAGGCCGTTGAGGACCTCATCCGCCAAGAGTTCGCGGCGTTGCCTGGGATCCTCAAGTAGCGGACCGCGATTCGCAACGCTCACGGCCAGATCGGCACGAGGTTTCTTCGGGCATCGCTTCGCGGCAAACTTGCAACCAGCTCAACGATTTTGGGACCCTCAGATCCCCCAGAGCCGCGGCCAGCTTCCGGTCGTGGCTCGCTTGCAGGGCCACGCAAGCCTAAGCTAAGTCACGCTGGGGGGATCTTGCCGCGAGCTCGGGTCCGTCGGCTCGAAGCGGCCTTGCTCGCGATCGCCCAGCGGCCGTCGATTCATGTTGAAGGAGTTCGCGTCGTAGGTGCTGTCGGCCGGCAAGATCCGGTACAGCTGGGCGCTTTGGCGGACGCTTTCCATGTCGGCGGGGCGTCCGTGGCATCGGTTTTGTCGGCATCGGCTAATCCATGACCTGTTGACTGGGGCCACCGCGAATCGACGAGTCCCTTTGTCAGTTCACAATTTTCGACCATGCCGATCGGCCGCCGGTCGTCAAAGGCGTCTTCTTTGGTGGTTCCGATCAGCGATCCTCGCCCACTACACACCTTCGAGAGCCAAAGATGGCTGATCGTGCGGCCGCCGCACTGCGCAGGATGTTCAACCACGGTGAGATCACCGAGGGAACTATGCTGCCGCCCGAGTCGGAGTTGATGGAACGGTTCGGGGTGTCGCGGCCAACCCTTCGGGAGGCGCTCCGCATACTCGAGTCCGAATCGCTGATCGAAGTCCAGCGCGGGGTGCGCGGCGGGGGATTGCCCGCCCGAAACGGTCCAGGCCATTTGCTCGTTCATCGATTGCGGAGCCGAGTAATGATGCTGCACGGGGACGTTCGACGGTCCCCGAAAATGTCTACGTGAGCTGGCTCTTGTTGCGTTCGGTTACCGCTCGTAACGGGTCTTCGATATTGTCGAAGCCCCCGACGTATGCCTGCCCTATCCGCTGCTCTGCCGCCAAAGCGGGGTTGATCACTGTGGCGGCTCCAGTGGAATAGAGTTCCTTGAGGCCCAACATCGTTCGCTCCGGCACGTCGGCAATCTGTCGCGCCAGCTCGAGCGCGCGGTCCATCAATTGTTCGTGCGGCACGACTTCCGTTACCAGCCCGATCCGCTCGGCGCGAGTCGCCCCGATGACTTCTCCGGTCATTGACATGCGCCGCGCGATGGCCGGACCGACCAACAGCGGCAACCGCGCTGTCATCCCGCCGCCGGGCAGGATCCCTACTCGAATGTGCGTGTCGGCGAAGACCGCTCGTTCGGATGCGATGAGAAAGTCACAGCCCAGGGCCATTTCGAGCCCGCCGGTGAACACGGCACCATTAATGGCCCCGATGATCGGCGTTCGCATGCTCGCCGTCGCAGCGACACAGTTGTGCGATTCGAAGATGGAGAAGTACTCAGCGCCGTGCTGCTGGGCCTCCCTGAGATCCACCCCGGCGCAAAACGCCGGGTCGGTGCCGGTGAGCACCACCGCGCGCACCGAGCCTTCGGCGTCAGCCTCAGTGAACGCCGCGTACGCCGCCTCGACCAGTGCGCGGTCGAGTGCGTTCCTAGCGGCAGGCCGATTTAGCGTCACGACTCGTACGTGAGCGTAATCGACTGTCAAAACCGGTGTTTCGGTGCTCACACAAAGAAAACCTAGCAGAGTCCCGGCTGTGACGTGAGCATCCTGCTGTAGCCAAACTCAGTTCAGACTGACGCATCACCCTCGTGTCAAACAACCGGTGCCCCTCGTAGCTGCTCAACCAGAGCGATCGTGGCCTCATCACCGATAGGCGATAGAAAACTAACCGGCACGCGGTCGATGAGCCCGTCACACCGGTCGTGAATCTTCGCCGCAAGTTTGTCCAAGGGTGCGACGACCGCGAAGGCCTCTAACACCTCGTCATCGATGAGTGTTCCCATTTGATCCCACTTCCCCTGCAAAGACTGGTGATGCAGTTCGGTCTGCAGCTCACCCCACCCGTGCAGGTCCAGCACTTTGCGATAGGCAGGTGTCGATCCATAGAAGCCGATCTGTTTACGCATCGCTTTGGCATTGGCGGCTAGTTCGGCGTCGTCGCGTCCCGTCACCACGAAAACTGGGCAGGAGACCTGTATTTCGCGCCGCTCGCGGCCAGCACGCTGCAAACCGCGCAACAGCGCCGGCGTGGTCACCTCTTCGAAGTAGCGCTTCGTCGTGAATGAGTGCGCAAGCACGCCATCGGCGACCTCTCCACAGATCTCGGTCATCGTATCGCCCACTGCAGCGACGAAGATTCTCGGGAACTCATACGGCATCGGCTCTGGGGTGAACATCGGCGTCATAAGTCGATGGGTATAGAAGTCGCCCTCGAACTCTAGTTTGGTGCCATTCCGCCAGCACGACCATATCTCGCGCAGAGCTAAAACGAACTCTCGCATGCGACGGGCAGGCTGGCTCCAAGGCATGCCGAACCGCTTTTCGATGTGCGCCTTGACCTGCGAACCGAGACCCAAGTTGAAGCGGCCCTGCGAGTATGACTGAAGGTCCCACCCAAGGTTGGCGACCGTCATCGGGTTGCGAGCGAAGGCGACCGCGATCCCAGTTCCGAGCTCAAGGGTGCGCGTATGTTCGGCCGCGAGCACGAGCGGCAGGAACGGATCGTGGTTGAGTTCGGGCGACCAGCAGCAGTCGTAGCCCTGTCGCTCCAGCGTTTGGGCAGCTTCCGCGACGCCCGCAAGATCCGTGAAGGACGCCGCGTCGATCTTCAAGCCTCCACACTCGTCGCTCATGCCGATACCCTCTGCGCTTCGTTAGCGATCCGCCATACGGGTGTCGCGTAGTTCGTCGGCAAGCCCGCCAGCCAGATTTTTGGTTTTATGACAGATTATATTAGCGAGTCGCATTTTCCTTGGTCTGCGTAGACTCTCTCTCTAATCGCCTCCCGACGATCAAGCATTTCTCGCCGTGGGCGAACCGCGGCACAGTCGCGCCAACCAGATCCCCCGCTGGTGGCATCTACCGCAGAAGAATCGTCCGTTTCCTGCCCCGACTTCGACAAGCAATGCGAAGGGGTCGGCGGCACGCCACAGGGCGAAACGCCTTAACTCAAGGTAACTTTCGCGTGAGTGGCAGATCGCAACCGGTGAGTGCGGTCGAGATGTCCCATAACCGGCGACCGGTCTCGGGATCGCAGGCCTTGCGATTCAACTTGACGACCTTTGGCCTGCCCCACTGGTGAAGCAGGCCGCGCGGAGCCCAGTACGTGGGGGAAGGCAGGTCCGTGATGGCTGCCAACACGGTGGACCGCGCCGCGAGGTCGCCGGGCTGGGCGATTCGAGGTTGAAGGTACCTGACCACCCGCGCGGCGAAGCCGGACCTGTCGGACACGATGGCGCTCTGGCTGATACCGGGGTCGGCGAGGTGTGCGGTGACGCCTCTGCGCGCCAATTCCACGGTGAACACGGCGGTTGCTAGTTTCGATTCGGTGTAAGCCGACCAAGCGTTGTACGCACGGCGTTCCCAGTTCAGGTCCTCCAGATGCAGCCTCGCCATCACGTACGTGCCGGTGGAGACGGTCACGACACGGTTCTTGATGCGATCGGCCAGCAGGCAGGTCAGCGCGAAGTGCCCGAGGTGATTGGTTCCCATATGGGCTTCAAAACCGTCAGCGGTGTGCGTGAGCGGCACGCCGAGTACACCGGCGTTGTTGACCAGCACGTCGACCGAGTCAATGGAGGCGGCGAACTCGTGCACGCTGCGCAGGTTTGCCAGGTCAAGGCGAGCGACCTCCACGTCGCCATGCATGTCACGCGCGGCGGCCACGCCCTTGCTCGGCGTTCGGCAGGCCAGCACCACCTGGTGACCAGCCGCGGCCAGCGCGGCTGCCGTAGCCTTGCCGACGCCGCTGTTGGCACCCGTAACGATGACCCTCATCTGGGGTCCTCAGCCAGCGACCACGGGTAGGTTTTCCCACCCGCGAACCGTGGAGGTGTGTGCCTGCACCGCGTTGTCCCAGTCGACCTGCCACTCTGGGAAACGTTTGAGCACCTCTTCCAACGCGACGCGGGCCTCGAGTCGGGCCAGATGGGCACCCAAACAGAAGTGGATACCGTGCCCGAACGCGAGGTGCGACTTCTTGTTGGCGCGGTGGATGTCGAAGCGGTCCGGCTCGGCGAACATCCTCTCGTCGCGGTTGGCTGCTCCGTGAAGCAGAATCATCACGCTACCTGCCGGCGCCGTGACGCCGTAGAGCTCGACGCCACGAGCAAGGGTGCGTGCATTCACCGGCGAGGGCGTCTCATAGCGCAGGAGTTCTTCGATCGCATCGGGTATCAAGCTGGGGTCGGCGACCAGCTCGCGTCGCTGATCGGGATGTTCGGCCAACACCTTTCCCGCCCAGCCGATCAGACGCACCGTCGTCTCGTTGCCAGCGGCGGCCAGCAACCCGATGTAGGTCATCATCGTCTCTTTGTCGAGGTGTCTCACGACACCGTCGGAGTCGCTGTAGGTCGCGTTGATCAGGTCCGTCATCAGGTCGTCTGAGGGGTTCTTGGTTCGGTAGTCGATGTATTCGCCGAATGTCTCCGGGTCTAGGATCTCCATGATCCAATCGCTGCCTTCGCCCGCGGCGCTGAATCCCTCCTCCACGCGCTGACGATTCTTGACCTGATCGGACTCGGCCATGCCCAGCATCATTCCGATGGTGCGCATCGGCACCTCGGCGCCAAGGTCGGCGATGAAGTCGAATCCGCCGCGTTCAACCATCGGGTCCAGCGCGCGCACAGTACGCGCGAACCTTCGACTCGATCTCCGCGACACGACGCGGCGTAAAGACTCGCGCCAGCAGACCGCGGTGCCGATCATGCTCTGGCGGATCCTCGAAAAGGATCAAGCCCGGCGGAACGGGCGCGCCACTCTTGATCATCTCCAGGACGGTGCCTTTACCTGACCGGTACGTGTCCCAGTCCGTGCTGGCGTCCTTCACGTCAGCGAAGCGACTCAAGGCATAGAAGTCGTACAGCTCGTTGTAGTACAGCGGCGCCTCATCCCTGAGGCGACGCCACATCGGATACGGATCTACGTCGAGTTCGGGATCGTAGGGGTCGTAACGGAGAGTGGAGGTGCCGAATGTGTTTTCTATCATTGGCCTTTCGTTGCGCTCGCTGACCGTGGAACGCGCTGCAGTGCCGCCTTCACGCCGTCGCCCTAGAGCCTAAAGCAAAATCTCCGACGAGTTGTCAATTTTCGACTATATAGTTGAAAACTCTAAAATCAACGCCAAAGCGGTGGGCCATCAATGCCGACGACGAACAGGCCCCGACGATGAAGCCGTGCCGGTCGCCGCCTAGCCGCCGATCGCGAAGGGGTGTCGATCGGGGCCTCTATGCACGGCGGTCCGTCGGCCGCCCGCGCCCTGCGCCTGGCGGTTACGCCGGACCCGTGCCGTCGAGACCGTCTTCTCGCCACGGCTCGATCGAGGCCTCCCCGTTGATCCGCTCGTACATTTCGTCCACCGACTGCTGCATGAACTGCGCTTTCGGCCATCCAGAGTGAGCAGCGAACTGCAACACCAACTCGCGCATTTCGTCGTAGGTGATGTCACCGGACTTCATGGCCGAATACACGTGTGACTGAATGGGGATGATGGTGTCGTCCAGTCCCACGCACGCCAAGGTGATCCAGCGGCGGTCGCGTCGGTTCAGCCCTGGGCGCCTCCACAGCTCACCGAAGACGAAATTGAGGATGCCGCTCTCGTAGTAGGGGACACCCCGCGGCGGCGCATCGCAGCAATTCACCTCTCGAAAACACTGCTCGCCGCCTAGTTTACGGAGTTCCTGGTCGGCTGGTGCTGCGCTGAGTGGCTGCGGGAGACGCCGAGAAACTACAGCGACGCCCTCGGCGTGCAGCCGAACCAGTTGCTCCTTCAGAATCGTCTCGGTGACCTCAGCCTTCGGCCAGCCGCAGTACACCGCAAAGTGCAGGATGAACTCGTCGAGTTCATCGACCGTGAACTGGCTCGTCTTCAGCGCGGCGTAGAAGTGGTCGGCAAGCGTGCTGTGTGCGTCGGCACCTGCAGCGCAGCTCACGGCAATCAGTCGGCGGGAACGAAGGTCGATTCCGGGACGTGACCAGATCTCGGCGAACACGAAGTCGATCAGGGTGGCTGCCCTCGGAGTTGCTGGCTCGGTCGGCTCAACAGCCATGATGTCGCGATACAACGCCATGCCCCGTCGGCGCCGTTCCTCGGCGTCCACTTTTGTCGTGCTGACGCTCATATTTCCTTCACGCTGGCTTAGGTAGCCAGAACCCTTTTCGTATCAACGAATCGTCACTCCCGCATCGACCTTCAACTGAGTGCCGGTGACGAAGCGGGCTTCGTCGGAGAGCAGATAGAGCACGGCGTTACTGACATCGACGGCATCGATGTAGAACGTCGGCATCGCGTTCTGGAAGATCGGCCCCAGATCTTGGCGCTCGCCGCTCAACATTTCCATCAACCTCGGTGCCTCGATACCGGTTTCGACACCGGTGGGATGGACGGTGTTCACGCGAATCGCGTGATTGGCGAGTTCGTTGGCCAACGCCATGCTCAACCCGACCACCCCGTGCTTGCTTGCGGTGTAAGGCAGATGCAATGGAGTTCCCTTGATGCCCGCCGCCGAGCTGATGTTCACCAGGCTGCCGCCACGTTCCAGCATGTGCGGGATCGACGCCAGGCAGGTGTTCCAGGTACCAATCAAGTTGACGTCCAGAACAGTTCGCCAATCCTTGTCGGTCGTTGACTCCCATGTTCCACAAGTCAAGACACCAGCGTTGGACACAGCGCCGTCGAGATGTCCGAGTCGCTCAACACCCGTTCCGACGACGTCCTGCATCAGCTGTCGATCTCGGACGTCGACGCGAGCGGCGTGAACCCGCCGGCCCAAGGCCTCCACTTCCTTCACCGTGCTCGCCAGGTCTTCGGCCGAGCTCATCGCATAGCCGATTCCATCGATCGAGCTGCAAATGTCGACGAGGATGAGGTCGGCTCCCTCCTCCGCCAGTCGAATGGCGTGACTGCGTCCCATACCGCGTGCTGCGCCGGTGACCAGAACGACCTTGCCGGTCATGCGTCCCATGAAAGTGCGCGTTTCGTCGATCGTGAGTCGGCCGCCACCAGGTTCAGCGCACGGTGAAGCCGGCGTCGATGGGCAGAGCGATGCCGGTGACGTACTGGGCCTTCTCGCTCACCAGCCACTCGACGGCGTCGGCGATGTCGTCGGGTTGCAAGATTTCGATCGGCAGGGCGTTTTGCATCGCCAGCAGTCCTGGGTCGCCGGACGCGACCATCTGCGCCATCGCGTCGTTCATCGTCATTCCGCTGACCACGCCGGTCGGGTGAATGGTGTTGACCCTGATGTTGTGCGGAGCCAAGTCCAAGGCAAGGCATTGCATGAGCCCGACGATGCCGCGTTTGGCCGCGGTGTATGCCAGAGCACCAGTCATGTGCGTGCCGGTGCCCTTGATTCCGGCTGATGAGCTGGTGATGACGATGGAGCCTCCTCGACCGCCATCGATGAGGGGTTGGCGGGCCAGGAAACAGGTGTTCCAGACGCCGGTCAAATTGGTGTTGATGATGTCGTTCCAGGTGACGATCGGGTCGTCGTCTGGGCTGTAGCGCACGATGCCGGCATTGGCGATGGCGATGTCGAGGCGACCGAAGTGGGCGAGTCCGTCGTCGAGCACGGCCTTCAAAGCTGCCTGGTCGGCGACGTCGGCGATGCCCGTCACGATCTTGGCGCCGGCGCTTTCCACCAGATCTCGGGTTTCGTCGAGATCAGCTTGAGTCGCGTTCGGATAATCCATGCCCGGCAGATCGCGACATATGTCTGCCGCGATGATGTTCACGCCGTGGCCGGCGAGCCGCACAGCATGTGCGCGGCCCTGGCCGCGGGCCGCGCCGGTGATGAACGCGACCTTGCCGGCAAGAAAGTCAGACATGATGAAACTCCTTAGGTGTCAATGCTGTACCAGGACTAATGAGGTAGCGCAGGCGAGCCGAAGCCGATGCGCGGTGCCTGATTGCAGAGCCCTGGCTGCCGTGTGAGCGCGCGCCAGATTCGTGGTGTGCACGTAGTTGGCCAACCCGAACGAGGTGTCGTTTGCCAACGGGATTGCGTCCTCGTCGCTACGGAAGGGGGACACCGACACCACCGGCGGAAAAATGTGCTCGTGCACGCCCGCGCTGGAATTCGAAGGCCTGTACCTCGGCAGTTACCGTCATGCACGTAGCTCCCTCCAGCCGTGGCGACTGGCGCCTGTAAACCAGCCATCCGTGACTTAGTTGCCGAGTGCGTGGCGATCCAACAGCCCGTCCACCCTGACGACACTACCGGCAGACATGTCCCTTGAACGACAAATTAGGATAAAGTGTCGGTCAAGTCAAGCTTGGGTCCGAAGTCGAGGAGCGGTTGAATGGCCGGTATGGCGACACGGAGTGCTGCGGCGCGGGCCCCGGCATGGGGTGCAGATCTGCCGACGAGCGACGATCAGGCGCGCGAACGGTTGCTTGATGCCGCAGAGAAGTGTTACGCAGAACGTGGCGTGGGCCGAACGAAGATGACGCACATTGCCAACAAGGCAGGGGTACACCGCAGCACCGTTTACAGCTACTTCCCGAATCGCGACGCCGTGCTGGCCGAGTGTTTTCTGCGCGCCGTGACCGCAGTGCTCGATGCGGCGGAGTCCTGTTGGGACACAGGGGAATCGTTCGCCGACCAGCTGGTGAATAGCTGCATAGTCGGCCTCGCCGTAACGCGAGAATCGCCGACCATGCGAATGTTGACCTTCGACGATGAAATGGGGCGCACCTTTCATGCGGCTTCAGCGTCCGAGAAGTGGCAGAACCGTTTACGAGACGGACTCGGCGAGCGATTCGCCGCCGCCGCGGCAAGGGGTGAAGTTCGCGACGATGTGGCTCCAGAGACGATGGCTCACTGGGTGACTCGCATCTGCTTTAGCCTCATCGCTGAGCCTGGACCGGCCGAATACGGAGGCGACGAGGGACTGCTGCGGGCCTTTCTTCCTGGAGCGTTCTCGCCGCGGTGAAGCCGTGTCGCGTCGCCGAGGTGAACGCGGCGGTTCGATCTAGCGCCAGCCTGCTACAGAAGAACGGCGATCGGAGGCGGCTGCCCCAAACCTCAGCCGGCGGGTAGCAGTGCGACCAGTGCTGCGACGTCGCCGATGCTGCGCAGCAAGTCGTTGAGGTGGGTGCACGTCGACGTTCCGTGAAGTTCATGCCGAATGCGAAAGTGCAACTGATCCAACCTCATTCCGGCGAGGCGGGTTGCGCTGGCGACGGCGCCCGGACATTCTTGCCAGGGGAGCACCCGGGCTACCGCCTGCGAGCTCAAGATGGTCTGGGTATCGGAATCCACCACTGCCTCGACCGTGTACTCGTGGATGATGGTTTCCGTGCCGTCGGCCCGGACGTAAGTGTCGCGAAACATCGCATCGATTCCTATTTCGGCTGCTCCCCCATGGTTTCCCACGTCCAGCCTGCGGCGACGACGCATCCCGTGGATAGGGAGCGCTACCATTTCGTGCCAAGCCAGCGGGTCGTCGGGGTCCTCGAGGCCCGGCGCCGGCGGTCCGGTCACAACGGCAGGGTCTCCAGCCTCGAATGAGGTCATCAGCAGACCGCCGGTCACGAAGCCCGCGCATTGGTCGGCGACCGGGAGATAGCCCGATGTGGCGCCGTTCCCCAGCGCGCCGGACGCCGACAACGCATGCCCCGAGATCAGGGTGGCGACCGGGACATCGTCGAGCAACGTGTAGCGCAAGTCGCGTCGCTCCCTTAATTGCGGAGCCGTCTCGTCGACCGCGGCTCGGAACCCGCTCATCGCCGGGGCACCGACCAGATGCATGCACGCGACCGCGGGCTCGACGTCAATCTGCTGAACCACGCGGGCGAGCATCTCGACGGTCACTCGCGTTCGGGCTTGGGCCATCTCGACGGCAGTTCCGTCGTGCGTGGTCATGAGGTCGCGTGCCCAACCAGATAGATGCACCAGATCCAGCGAGCCCGGATCACGCGTTATGTCAATGGAACTCGTGCGCCGCACCGAACCCGGTCGCCGCGGCGGCGTGCCCGTCGTCGGCTCGTGAATACCGTGCAGGGGATGCATCCTGAAATCGGGTGCGCCCAAGTCGGTTCTGGTCATAGCGGCGTCACGAGTTCACTGTGCCGAACTTCGCCGCAGCGAGGACGCTGCAGAACTCCAGATGTTTCCGTCGGAGTCGTAGAGCCCAAAGAACTCGGCATCCGGCCGCACGCGCGCCGTCGGTCGACGGGTGAAGGCCAATTTGCTCGCCAGGATTCCCACGAAATGTCTCTCTTTTCAGTCTGGCGTGTGGCCGGCGTGGATACGTGGCCAACCTCAAGCGCTCGTCGGAGTCGTCGACCCCGACGCTGCGGTTGCCGCACGAACACGAGGCGCGAAAGTGCCCACGCTCGGGCAGTATCACCTGCCCGTCACGGTCGGCCTCGACGGGCACCGGATCGGTGCCGATATGGAAGGCAAGCGCCATGCCCGCCCTACACATCTCTCGTCGCGGGCTCCGGTCATCGCAGACTCGTCGGAGTCCACCATTGGCATCGAATCATCGGTTGGCATGGAAACCTCGTCGCTGTGAATCGTCAAAGCACGTGAGCACGTTTTAGAAACCTAACGTGAAGTCGAAAGGTTTCTCAAGAGTGTGCCCATCCAGTCAGCAGCCCTGGAGGTGGCAGGGCCCGGGGAACAATCAGATAAACATTTCTCTATATCATGGTAGGCTTCTTCTCATGCGTCGTGACGCTTCGACGCGCGGCGGATTGGTGCGGCTGACACGCGCCTCGATGCGTGTCCGGCAGGAAGGAACATAGATCATGGGGTTGCTCGACGGTCGGGTTGTTTTCATCACTGGCGCGGCACGCGGTCAGGGCCGTTCGCATGCAGTCACTCTCGCAGAAGAAGGCGCCAACATCGTCGCCGTGGACATCTGCCACGACATCGACGCCGTGCCCTACAAGTTGGGCACGTGGGAAGACCTTGAAGAGACGGCACGGCTCGTCGAGAAAACGGGCCGACAGATGCACTTCCAGGCGGCCGACGTGCGGGATAAGTCGGCCCTTCAGGCCGCGTTTAACGCAGGTGTAGAGCAGTTCGGACATATCGACACGGTGCTGGCCAATGCCGGGATCATCCTCACCAACCCCGACGAGGTCGACGCCTCGGAGTCATTGCGGCTGGGCATCGACGTCATGCAGATTGGTGTCTGGAATGCCTTCCAGGTCGCGATTCCCCACATGAAGGAACGTGGCGAGGGCGGACATTTGATTGCCACTAGTTCGATGGCGGCACTGCTGGACATGACCGATGGCGGTGGAGGCTCCGACGCCTATGTGATGGCCAAGGTGGCCATTGTTGGACTCGTCCGAGCATACGCTAATTTGCTTGCCGCGCATCGAATCCGGGTTAATGCTGTGGCGCCGACGAACTGCGCGACGCCTATGGTCCTGGAAAACCCAGCGCTGTTCAAGGTGATCGAGCAGACGCCACACATGGCCACCGCGATGCAAACGGCGTTGCCGGACTTCCCGATGATCGAGCCCAGAGACGTCAGCAACGCCATCCTTTTCTTGCTGTCGGATCTCGGCCGCACATTCACCGGCAGCGTCCTCAAGGTCGACGCAGGCATGGACGTCCGCCGCTGAACAGTTGCCACCCTGGGCACGGCGTGACGCTCCGAGGCGCAATGCCTTTAGCGTTACCCGACTCACGAGACCCATGCCTTCGCCGACCAACCTCGAAGTCACGTCCGGGCACTGACGGCAACTCAGCAGCGTCCTCTGCCGTCTTCTTCAGCAACTCCCAGAACGCGTGCTCGGTCCTGACTCCGTGTTACCTCAATTGACTGCTGACAGTGGAGTGTGGCGGCCTGATCTTCGGCCTCGACTCACACCAGCGGCGTTGGCCCGAAGTCCCAGCAGTATGCGCACCGATTCTTGAACAGCGTTGTGCAGACAGTGGATAACGCCGCAAGCGAAGTTGCCCACCACCAGCTCGAAGCGCAGGCACGTCGATAACGATGTGCGTCGGCCCGACGCATTACCGGCCGGTCAAGAAATGAGCTCCTTGCCCGGTGTGCAAAGGGTGCCAATAGTTGACCACGAATCTTCACTGTCTGTAGCCCAGTATTGTCGCGACGTGCGGAGCGGTCCATCGCACCCGACGCTTCGTCGAAAATGATCTCCACCAAGCGAATCGCCACGGCACCCCGTGAACGGCTTGGTCAACTTCTGCAGCGGCATGCTGTAGGCCATCGATTCGTCCCACTCACATACCAACTACGGGTGCGAGCACCTCACCCACATCGGTGATCAGTCCCGGCGTATAGCCGTGTGACGGCAGGTTAACGACCACCCCGGAAATTCCGACGTCGATCACGTATCGCTTGATCTGCTCAGCGATGTCGTTGAGATTCCCGACGGCCACGCGAGAATTCGGCGCAAATGCTTCAGAAGCGCCGGCGGCGTCAGTAACGACGACTGTTATCAGAGCACTCGTCTCAAGGGTGACCGGATCGCGATCGTGCTCCTGGCACCGTCGCATGAGGGCTTCGACCTTGCCCGGCAGCCGGTCGAACGGAGCAATGACATTGAGATGGTCGGCGTAGCGAGCAGCCAACGCGAATGTCTTCTGCTCCCCGCTGCCGCCGATCAGAAGAGGCATGTCGTCGCGAATGCGCGGGTTGTTTAACACTGATTCAGCGTTATACCAGCGGCCTTCGAATGTGGGTCGCTCCCCACGGAGCATCGGTGGGATGATCTGCAGCGCTTCCTCGAGGCGTTCGAAACGGTCTGAAGGTGCCGAACTCGAAACCAAGCTGCCTATGCTCAAGTTCGAACCAGCCGGCGCCGATGCCCAAGAATCCCCGACCGCCGCTCATCACATCGAGGGTGGTCACCGACTTCGCGAGCAGCGCAGGGTTCCGGTAGGTGTTCCCGGTGACGAGCGTGCCCAACCGCACCCGCCGCGTGGTCGTGGCCAGTCCCCCGAGGGCGGTGTACGCCTCCAGCATCGGGTCCTCGAGCGCACCTAGATGCGGAAGTTGGTAGAAGTGATCCATCAGCAGCACCGCATCGAAGCCAGCGGCTTCGGCCTCCTGGGCCTGCGCGACCACGGCTGGGTAGAGCTCGGAAACCGGTGCGCCGTAGGAAAAATTGGGGATCTGCAGGCCGAGCCGCAGAACGCCGCTACCACGGTGAGTGGCCGAAGACTTCGCGGCGTCAGCAGCTGACGTCAACACGACCATCAATCGGTTTCATCGGGCCGGCTCACCCAGGCACGAAGCGTCAACAACATCGGTCACTGCGACGGCGCAGGAAACGACGCCGGAGGTGCCATCGGGGACTCGATCGCCGATCAATCTTCGACAAAGCTGATGGCCCGTTCCGGACAGTTGGATACCGCCGAACGTGCCTCGGCGAGATGATCGTCGTGGACCACGCCGCCGCCGACGACATGTCCGTAGCCTTGGTCGTCATCCTCGAAGAGATGCGGAGCCAAAGAGTAGCAGAGTCCGTGGCCGGTGCAGGCGACGCCGTCGAGGTTGAGCTTCATCCCTCTGCCTTGTCGAACTCCAGGTGAAGCGATTCGAGCCCGACAGTGCCATGAGGCCAGTGCACTTTGGGTGTGGTGCCGGACTTGATCCGGTAGTGCGGAATCCGCTTGTGCCACTCCTCGTACGCGATGCTCAATTCCAGTCTGGCCAGATGCGAACCCAGACAGCGGTGTGGTCCCATCCCGAAGCTGATGTGCGGGTTTTCCGGCCGGTGGAAGTCGATATCGTGCGGGTTTTCGAATACGGCTGGATCCCGGTTAACGGCGCCGAGATACGTCGACACACGTGTTTCGGCACAGAGCCGCGCCGACCCGATGTGAGCCTCGGCGGAGGTCACCCTCGGGATGAACGGGGCTGGCGGATCCAGACGAAGCAGCTCTTCCACCGCGGCGGGAATCAGAGCAGGGTCGTCGATGATCTCCTGCCGCGTGTCCGCACTCTCCGCAAGCCGCTGCATTGCACAACCCAGCGTATCCGTCACGGTGTCCAACCCGGCGAGCACGAACAAGAAGCAGAGGCCGACGGCTTCGGCATCCGTGAGGTCGTCGGGTGGTTGTTTGGCCAATATCTGGCTCAGGACGTCATCACCGCCCTTACCGCGGCGCTGGGGAATCAGTTCAGTGAAGTACGTGTACATCTCGAGCGCCTTCATGATGCCCTCTTGAGCGGCGTCGCCGTCGGCGGCGAAACCGGCCCCCGTGAGGCCGATCACTGCGTTCTTCCACTCCCAAAACTGGTCGCGCATCTCGAGCGGCAATCCGAAGAACGTGAGGAATGCCTGGATTGGGAACACCTGAGCGACCTCGCTGACGAAATCGCAATGGCCGCGCCGCGCGATCGGGTCGATGAGCGCGATGAATTGACTGCGCAGTTCGGCTTCCATCGGTTTGATGACGCGCGGACTGAAGAACGGCTGCAAGATCTGACGGTAGCGCGTCTGCGTCGGCGGGTCATAGGCGATGGGCACAAGCGGCACCGGGCTCTGCAGCATGTCGAACGCTTTGGCCGAAGAGAACGGGTCGGGGTGCTTGAGCACATCTTCCGCGCCGCGACGGGTGGTCACCGCATATCCATCGGCGACGGCGATCAGCGGGGCCACTTGGGTCGCCCGCCACGCCTGATCGCGTGCGACGTCCATGGGCAGTCCGTCCGTGTCGATCTGTGGAATTGCGTCAGCGGTCGTCATGGTCCCTCATCTGCCGTCGAAGTGTGCCGTACATCACTCTGGGTGTCTTGTAGAATCTAACTCACAGTCGAAAGTGTGACAAGGCGGCTCACTTGTGAACATCCACCCAATCGCAGTGTCCGGCTTACCGTCAGTCGGGCTCAGGGCCGTGCACTGCTCAGCCGAAGAAACGTCACGCCGGCACGGTGAACGAACTATGGTCTCCACGGCGACGCGCATCAGCCAGCGCTTGGCGAATGAGTTTTCCGAGTTGGCGCTCGATCCCGCTGATGTTAGCGACGTGCAGCGCCGAGGCCGAGTCAAGCGCGTTGCGTTGAACGTGAGACTCATTGCTGTTCGGTGCCGTAACTCCGACGCATACGAAGCCGACGCCCCGCAAGCGGGCTTCGCTCATGGCGTGGCGGGTGTCGCCCGAGGCCTGGGCGCCGTCGTAGCCGTCATCGTAGGGGTGCCCGTCCGAAACGAGGATGACCACCCGCTTCATTGCTTCGGTCTGACGTTCCAAGATGGCGGTGCAATGACGAACGGCACCGCCGATCCGCGTGAAGCCCGCCGGACTCAGGTGGCCGATTCGCTCGATGGTCAAGGCCGACAGGCTTTCTCGTAGACCCTTGATCGGCATCACGTGGACCATTTCGCGGCCCCAACTTCGGAACGCGTAGAAACCAACAGGCACTCCGAGCGCATCGAGCGCGGTTGTAATGCGATAGGACATCTTGAGGTGTTGGTCGAACACCGATCCGGTTTCCCCGTCCACGCGCGCCGTCGTGTCCAGCGTCGAACTGCTGACGTCCAAAAGTACCAACGCCGCGACGCCCGGTCGCTGTCGCTTCTTCCCGATGAAGGGCAGCGGCGGAGAGCCGGATCTGCTTCGGCGCCAGTATGCTAGGTCGACGACGCCATCGGTGTGCAATTGTTCACCGAATTCGTTGCGCCCGTGTGGCGCAATCTCCAGCACGTTACGAGCGAGGCTGCGTGTAAGCGCCGTCGGTGCCCTCATTACCTCGATGCGAGCGAGTGCCGTGTGGTCACGGAAGCCATCCGGATTCCATGGCTCGAGTTCGTGCACGGTAACCCAGTCGTTGCGATACCGCTTCGAACTCTCGTCCCATTCCGGATAGCGGGCGTCGCCGCTGTAATTGCCGCCGATGAATCTGTGAGCGGCCGAGGCGATGCGGCGGCCGATGTTGACTCGGCGTCCCCCGCTGGGCCGCCTGCTCGGTTTGGCCACCGGCTTTCCGCCGCCGGCTTGGGATGCCGCATCTGCAGATTTGCCACCAGAATGCTTGAACAGACTCTGGATCAGCCTGGCCATCGGGTGGTTCGGCGTCAGCGGATTACTCAGCAGATCAAGGGACTTGGCCTCGTCGCTGTTGGTGTCGGGATCGTCCGCCTCATCGGCGTTTGAGTCATTGCGTATCTTCACGTCGCCGTCGTGCTCCCGGCCTGTACGCGCTGTCGCCGCCAATACCGCACGCGCGGGTCTGAGCTGACCGAAGAATTCGGGTGCAGGAGGAATCTGGGTTCGCGCCAATGCTATCCGCATCGACTCTTCGGCTGAACTGGTCCTGGGGATGTCCGTCAGCCCAGCCGCTAATGCTGCTACAAAGGGCGGCAATCGATCCGAGGTCAGCGAGAGCGCACGCAGACCTTCCATGGCGCAGTAGCGCGTGCACGCGCCAGACCGCCCGATGAGGTGACGCAGGACCCGCGGATCAAATGATCCGGCACCGTACATCGCGGCTTGTACGACTACTTGAGCCCGGGTCAGCGTGGTGAGTCGCCCGCCGTCGACTGCGATCGTGTTTCCCGACATATGGACGCCTTCGTCTTGCCCGGTCGTGGCCTTGACACACACCAGGCGTCCCGATACCGCACGGGCCAGCATTTGCAAGCCGGCGACGGTCGGTTGATCAGTCGATGTAGGCATCGATCAGTTCAGCGATCGACCTCGTGACCGTCGCGTCGTCGGTCAGCATGGCCGCGATCGCGCTGCGTGCCGCGCGATTGAGCGAAAGTCCGTTGGCGTGCAGCCGTGCCGCCGCGATCAAGGCCCGAGTCGACACCATCTCCGACATGCTCGGCTCGTTCAGATGTCGCACTGCTTGACCTAGTCGCACCAGTGTGGCGACGGCCTCGTCCGAGGCGCCCGACTGCTCCTTCACTATTTGGTGTTCGAGTTCCGGTGGTGCGAAGTCGAGTTCCACGGCCACAAAGCGTTGACGCGTTGAGGGCTTGAGGTCCTTGAGCAACGTCTGATATCCAGGGTTGTAGGACACGATCAGCATGAATGATTCAGGGGCATCGAGTGTTTCATTGAGTCGATCAATGAACAACTGTCGCCGATGGTCTGCAAGGGAGTGAATCACCACCGTTGCGTCGACGCGGGCTTCGACGATCTCGTCGAGATAACAGATGGCACCACCACGAACCGCCGTGGTGAGCGGTCCGTCCTGCCAGACGGTGTCCGCGCCCTCGAGCAGATAACGCCCCACCAGATCTGCGGCGAGCATGTCCTCATGGCACGACACCGTGACGAGGTCCAGTCCGAGTCGACGTGCCGCACTTTCCACCAACTTCGTCTTACCGCAGCCCGTCGGACCCTTCAGCAGCACCGGCAGACGCGCTCGCCAGGCTCCCAGCAGGATGTCCAGTTCATCCCCGACGGGATGGTAGTCGTCGACGACGCCGAGTGTGAGGTTGTGATTGTTGATCACGGGACCACGTTGGGAGGAGTGAATCGTCATACGTCCTTGCTCAGGTTAAGTAGGGCAGTTGAATCGTCGTTCGGCCGCTTAGTAGGTTTCCTCAGCCCCCGAGGTATACGTCGACCCAAGTGCGGCCGTCACCGGGGATGTCACGAGGCGAGCCGGGTTGACCACCAGTCGAAATAGGCCGTCCCGCAGCGGGATCGGGACATGGATACGGTGTTTCATGCCCGCAGATCCCATTGATCAGGTGCGACGGATAGACAGCGTGGCCGTCATTGTCGATCTGCAGGCCGATCCCGATCATCACGATGTTGTAGCTCAGGTAGCCGATGTTCGTCACCGCGGCGACGGCCAGGATCTGCAGGCCCACCTTTGCTTTGTTGGACACATTGAGGCGGTCGACCCCGCGCTCGACGACGGAATGGCCACGGTCATCTAGATAGAACCGCAGAACCATCAGCGGCGCCCAGGCAAGTCCACCCCACACCAGCGACTCATAGAGGGGGAATTGGTGCGATGTGCCTTTGAAGAGCGTCAGCCAGCTCACGGTGTTCGGATAGGCGATGATGTGCCCGTAGCACAGCACGGTCTCGATGACGAAGTCGGCGAGCAGCATAAAGCCGAGGGACCACAGGATGATGCCCAGCTTGCCGGTCTGTGGCCAGCGCCTCATTACGACCTTGCGCAGGAAACCGCAACCGATCATGCACAGCGACGCACTCCAGATGAACCCGATGCCGATCAGGATGGTCGGCTCGGGCATGAGGTTGCCATGAGGTGACACCCAGCCGGGCATGTCGGTCGTCCACGACCCGAAGTTCATCATCAGCGACGAGTACGAGAACTGCGGCGTGACGTAGTTCAGAATCGGATCCCATTGGATCAGCAGCAGGTAGGCGACTATGAGGATGGCGTCGAAGGTGACCCGCCGCTCCCGTATGCATCGCCTGCCGACGTAGATCAGAGTTCCGATGACGGCAATGATCGTCAGCACCTGGGCGCCGATGTTCCAGGCCAGATCCCTGCCCAGCTTCGGGTTGTTGGCACCGATCGGCGTAGGCGTCGCACGACCACCGAGGATCCAACTCGACGCGACGTAGATCGCCAGGGCGATGAACGCCGCACCGACCGTCGCCCAAGCGACGATCGGAACCGTGGTCCGCACCCGCGGCGTCTTCATCAGCTTGTCAGGGCCAGCACTCGCGAGCGGCCCTCTTTCCAACGTCGTCATGCGCACGCCCCTTCGTGACGAATTCAACAACGAATCCCTATCTGTGAAATGTATAACGTGTTCGACACGATGGGAAGCAAAATCTAAATTCTGATCGAAAATAAGCAAACAGACCTCCGGCGACGCCTGCGCACACGCGGCGGGACCCCGTCATCGAGGTAGGCGTCACGGGGGCCACCATCGGCGCAAGCGCTGCACCGCATTCGGTCATCCATGTCGTGAGTACCGCGGATTCGCTCATCGCGGGTAACCACGAACGGCCCGGTTGCATGTTCTCGGCTGGGCGCGTGAGCCGCGGCTGTCAGCCTCTGCTCGGTGTCGTCATGCGGGATGGTGCGGTCGGGATCGAATCGGCTCCAAACGCGCTGCGCCTATGATCGTCGACGCCAAATCCGGCTATCAGTTGTCAGCTTCCCTGCGCTCACCCCGCGGAGTCCAGCCCGTCACCGACACCGTATTGAGGTCCAGCGTTTCGCCCAGCGTCAGCGTTCCGGCCGCGGTGCCCTTGAGCCACTCGGCCATGACCTGGTCGGGCTCGCGATCCAATTCGTATATCACCAGATATCGGTGCGCAGGCGGCGGCAAAGGAGCAGGCAAGTCTTCCTCGCGCACCTTCACCTCCGAGAGGACGTAACGCTGTGCGGCTACCACTCCGGGCAGCGCGAGCACCTCGCGCACATGGCGTATGTCGTACCACTCGTTGAAGGCGTCGTCTTGGCCTTCAACGGGATTGGTCATCACAAGAAAAAGGCTCTTGGCCACCGACACAACCCCCTTGGCAGTTCCGAGGTGGACATCTCACGCACTATGGCAGCTAACTGTCACACTGTCAACGCCCACTGAAGCGCGTCAGATCAGACCGCTCGACGTAGGTGCATTCCGACAATTCAGCTTGGTAAGGGAGAAGGCGTCGTGGGTGTCCTTGGCGATTAACGCAACTGCCGCGTTCATCGCGGACTCCTCAACCGCCTGCACTCGCGATGCCATCACGCCCATCGCATCGCAGCGTATTGGCTGATGCCAGTTAACTGCCATACTCAGGCCCATCGAATACACCGCGTGATTTCGATCCGGTGCGCACCCTGTCGACCGATCCGAGGAAGGCTGACCATGCGGTTCAGCGTCGTCCTGCCCAACAGCGTCCACGTGGCCGCGCTCACCCAGCCGTGGGAGTGTGGCCTTGCCGGCAGCGACATCGCGCACGTCGCACGTACCGCCGAGAAATTGGGCTTCGCGCGCGTATTCATCCCGGAACACTTCGTGACACCCACATCGCAGGTAGAACTGTCGGGCAATCACTACTTCGATGCCACGACAGCGCAGGCCTACATCGCCGGCGCCACATCGACGATTTCGATTGGATCGATGGTCACGATTCTGCCGTTGCACAACCCCGTCATCGCGGCGAAGTCGATCGCGACGCTGGACTGGCTTTCCGGTGGCCGTGCGCAGGTGACGGTGGGGGTAGGCTGGCTCGAAGAAGAGTACGACGCCATCGGCGTCCCCTTCCGCAGACGCGGTCGGCTCACCGATGAATACCTCGCGGCGATGTTCGAAATGTGGCACAGCGACACGCCCGCCTATAACGGCGAATTCGTCAGATTCCGCGACATCGCGTTCGGCCCAAAGCCGATTCACAAGCCCCACCCACCGATCTGGATGGGCGGCGACGCCGAGGCCGTGCTCCGTCGAGCCGCCCGATTCGGAGATGGCTGGGCGCCGTGGCAGACCCGGCCCGAGGACTTCCCGGCCAAGCTCGATTACTTGAAGTCGCAGCCTGGCTACGATGGCCGTCCGTTCGCGCTTTTCTTCAGCTTGGCTTCGCTGAATATCGGCTTGGCGCACGAAATCAACGACGACCCCCATTCGCAATTCGGTCAGAACGCTCAGCAGGTCATTGACAACTGCAACATGCTCGCCGGCCTGGGCGTCACCGACACATGGGTGAATCCTCCACCGGTGGCCGACTTCAGCGCCTATCTCGATCATCTGCACTGGGTGGCCGAAGAAGTGATGCCGAAAGCAGATTGATCAAGGTTGGCAAGCCTGGCGACATGACTATCACCACGCTGGTGGTCGCCGACGTGGTCGCGAGACGGCGTGGGCTCTCGGCCCCTGATGCCGAGTGCGCGATGCCCGCCACGGTGGGGATGAGCCTGCTGGAAAGCGCTATGAGCCAGTGGCTGGCCGGAAGCGCTCGCAGTCCTTCTCGGACTTCACGTTCCGTACCGTCGATCGCGACGTCGTGACGGCCGAGGCCAACACCTGAGGCGGGATGCGGCGCCGTGGTGCGTCGCCATCGTCGTCACAGCCGCCCTTCGACGCGAAGCGCGGGATGGACCCATTCCGGCGACCGTTTCTCCTTGAACGCCGTGAAGCCCTCTCGCGCCTCGGGCCCCAGGACGCTTTGGTACATGTTGATCCGGTCGTACAGCCCCATGTAGTTGTCGAGATTGCCCTTGACCACTGCGCGCGCCTGCGGTGCGGTTCGGCAGCATTGAGCGAGTATCTCGCGCGCGGTGGTCAGCAAGTCGGCGTGAGGAACGACGCGGGAAATCATCCCCCATTCGAGCGCCTCCTCGGCCGACAGTACCCGGCCGGTGAACATCAGGTCCCGCGTGCGAACCGGTCCAATGATCCGTGCGAGCATCTGACTGTAGTAGGTATCAGCAATGCCGCGGTACAACTCCGGTACGCGAAAAGTCGCACGCTCGCTCACCACCGCCATGTCACTGCACATCGCAATCTGCAATCCGCCGCCCTGCGCCAGGCCGTTGACCGCGGATACCACCGGCTTGGGCGACTGACGCAAGGCCTCGAAAGGCGTGACGTCCATTCCCAGGGCAAAAGCCAATTCCATCCAGTTGTCCTCGGCGCGGTGCCCGAGATCGCCGCCGGGGGCGAACACGTCGCCGGTGCCCGTGATCAGCAGACCGGCCAAGTTGTCGTCTGCAGCCACTCGCGAGACTGCGTAGCGAATACCGAAATACATCGCCGCTGTCATGGCGTTGCGCGCGTGCGGACGATCCAGTGTGACTATCGCTAGCGCACCCTCGCGCTCGAACCGCAGGTACGGTGTGCCCAGCCAGTCGCCGTCCGGCGGTCGAGCCTCACCTGCGCTGATTTCCTTCGTCATGGACCGTTCTTCTGCGATTGATGACATAGGACTGTCATATTAGCAGCCAAAAGGCGTGCACATGCGCAGCAGAAGCTGCTCAATTCCAGGGATATACCGATCGGTGAATCACCATCTGACAGTCATCTGCCGCGACCATTGGGGTGAACCCGTGGTCGCTGTCAACGGACAGTCCCGCTGAGCCCGGAGGAGCGGCCGGCCCGGATGTACTCCATTCGAACCCATCCGGCACTCGACAATCGACAGTTCTCGGTGCCCTACCACCTGGTCATGTTGACTATTGGACAGCAGCACGCGGTCATCGAGGAGATCCCAGTGCTCAATTTGGCCAGAGCGCCCAAGATTTCGTCGACAACTGCGGATAACAGAGCGGCTGCACCCAGGGGTCCACGTATTGCCAGGACGAGCTGCTCCCCATGGGCCATGCCGAGCGACTCGACGCCTGTTTCCGTGCCTCCTTAGCGGAAGTGGACTCGTGGCCCTTGATACGGATATAACTATATGCCGGATTAGCGAAGGGTTAGGAGCTGAGCACTGCGCTGCTGCTCGAGATGGCAGTCTCGGGCCGGGTCGCCCATCCCGGATCGCATCGAAATCGTCGATCATCTGCGGCCACCGAGACCGGCAAGGTGCTGCGGCGCGAGATGTCCGAGGCCTGGGCGAAAACATCAGGAGTGCAACATGATTAGGGACAGGAGCCACCTGCAGAGCCAGTCCGCAACAGCCAGGTGACCGTCGCACCGGCCATCTCCAGCCAGGGCGGAGTCGGCGTGCTCGGGGCCAGGCGAGTGAGCTCGTATGACGATGAGTGGGCAGTGTGAGCGTATTGCGAGAACCTGGCACGGTTTACGCGGTGGCTTCACACCCAGCGACTAGTTGAGGAGCGACATGACCAACACCGGCCGCCGGCCACCACACGCGGCGCTGAAGATTCCGGCGGGTGACGTCACCATGGTCGCGGATGCCTATGGTGATCCGTCGGATCCGCCAGTGGTGTTGCTGCACGGTGGTGGCCAGACCAGGCATTCCTGGGGTTCGACCGCTGCCGATCTTGGCGCCAAGAACTGGTATGCCATCACGGTCGACCTGCGTGGGCATGGCGACAGCAGCTGGTCCCCGGACGGCTACTACGGGCTGGACCGGTTCGCCAACGATGTGACCCGGGTGGGCGACTTCCTCGGCCGCCCACCGGTCTATGTGGGTGCCTCGCTAGGCGGCAATTCCTCGTTGGCGGCGATCGGGGTCCGGCCCGATCTCGCGCTCGGCTTGGTCCTGGTGGATGTGTCGCCGTTCCTGCAACCAGCGGGGACGAGCCGGATCCGCGAATTCATGGTGTCGCACGCCGAGGCCGGCTTCGGCACGCTGGAGGAGGCCGCCGATGCCGTCGCGGCCTACGTTCCTCACCGACCGCGGCCGCGCAACCTCGACGGCCTGAAAAAGAACCTGCGCTTTCGGGACGGCCGGTGGTACTGGCATTGGGACCCTGCGTTTATGGCGTCGCCGAACGATCAGGCCGTGCAGCGCGATCAGCTCATTGACCCAGCCCGGCTGGGTGCGGCGGCGCGGGACCTGCGGCTGCCGACTCTGCTGGTGCGCGGCGGCGAGTCCGATGTGCTCAGCGTCGGCGACGCAGTGCGCTTCCTAGAGTTGGTGCCGCACGCCGAGTTCGCGTCGGTTGCCGGTGCGCACCACATGGTGGCCGGTGACGACAACGCGGTCTTCGAGAACGTGCTCGACGACTTCCTCGAGCGCCGGGTGCGCTCGCGGCTCAAGCTGTTCGACACTGCACGCTGACGAGGCGAATACGGCGAGGATGTGACGGCACTGCCTGCGACGGCGGCGACCAGCATTGGCAATCGGCCACGAATGCACTCATGGGCACCCGGCACATCGACTGGTACCTCTCCCCCGTGATCACTGCACTTCCGTCACGAGAAGCGGCCAGGGAGCGGGCCGTCGAGATCGCGTACGGCTACCTCGGTCTGCGCGCCCGGACCACGCTCGCAGAAACCACTCAGCTCGGAGACGAACTGATCGGGACGGCTGAGCAATGCCAGGGACGAGGCCGCAGGAAACGGCCGGCGAGCCGATGACTGAGGTTCGTGAAGCACACGCGGGCTCAAAGAATTCCCTGTAGCCCTGTCAGGGGCTTCAAGTCATGAACGCCGCCAGTCGCGCAACTCCTCGACGATCGGCTGCCAGAGCCCTTCCGAGGTGTCATATGGCGCAGCCAGGGCAACCCGGCTCAAAACGGAACCGAATCTGTCCGTCAACGCCCGCGCCACATCCGGCGGATCGGCGACAACGGCGAAGGCGTCGAGCATCTCGTCATCGATAACCTCGCCTAATTGGCTCCAGCGATCAGCCTTGATCATGGCCCGCAGCTCATCACCGATCACTTCCCAGCCGTGGGTCTGCAGGACGGGAAGGTACGCGGGGGTGGACGCGTAGAAAGCAATGCGGCTGCGCACCGCCGCATCGGCGGCCGCCCGAGCGGCCGCGGTTTCACCCGTTACGACGAACACCGCTCCACTGATCTGAAAACCATCCAGATCGTCTCGACCCGTGGCTGCCCGGCCCTCGATAAGCGCAGGCAACGTCACGGACCTGAGGTACCGCTCGGTTGTAAAGCTGTGCAGGAGAAAGCCATCGGCGACCTCCCCCGCAACACGCGACATTTTGGGGCCAACGCCTGCCAGAAGCACCGGCGGATTGCCGTGTGGGTTGGGCCCCGGATCGAAGAACGAGGTCATGAGCGTATGTCGGTAGAACTTCCCCTCATGGTCAAGTCGCTCGCCGGTTCGCCAGCTCCCCCAGATCGCCCGGATGGCCAGGACGTAGTCGCGCATCCGGTCGGCCGGAGCTGACCAGGGCATGCAGAACCGGCGGCTGATATGAGCCTTCACTTGCGAGCCCAGCCCCAGCATGAATCGACCTCGGGAGTAGAGCTGCAAGTCGTTCGCGAGCAGCGCTGTGGTCATAGGGTTGCGAGCGAACGCGACGGCGATATTGGTGCCCAGGGCAACCGTGCTTGTGTCCTGCGCGCACATCGCCAGCAGCGGAAACGGATCGTGCTTCATCTCGGGCATCCACACTCCGCGATATCCGGCCGCTTCCGCTTTCTTCGCGGCGGCCAGGGCGCCGACGTCATTCGGAGCAACCAGGTCGACGTCCATGACTCTCCTTGATCGCGGGGTGGTGTTACCGGCGGGATGCTTCCAGCGCCGCACTGGCAGATTCTAGTTGTCGACAGATTCTAGGGTGAAATGGACTCCCACCGCCTCTTGTCGCATTATCGAACTTTCGGTAGATTTTGATCCACCTAGGGAAGGAATACTCGAGATGTCGTCAGCCGATCAGGGGTTCACATGTCACCCGGGCGAGCGTTATGAGATGCCCATCGTGTTCGGGCCGACGGAGCTTCCGCAGGTATCACAGTGGGGATATCTCCGAGCGCTCGACATCACCTTCGTCACCGATCCGGTCGCGGTGCGTCCACTGGTACCGGCGGAGCTCGACCTCCCGGAGCAGCCGACGGTCGTCATCAGCAGGCGCTCATTCGACCAGGTGGACTACCTCGCAGGTCACGGCTACGAAGAGCTGTGCGTCGGTATCAGCGTGACCCACAACGGCGAGGAGGGGACGACCAGAGGGAACTTCTGGCCCGTGATGTGGGTCGACCAGATTCGGCCGGTCACCGTCGGCCGCGAGTTCACGGGTTTCGCCAAGCTGGGCGCAGACTTCAGCCCGATACGAGACGATTCCGGCGACCTATCGTGGGAAATGTCGGAGTACGGAACGGTGTTGGCGCGCGGCACAATACGCAACGCGAAGCCAGTCGACGACGTCGCGCTGGACAAGATCGCGCAGGCGGGCAGCATCGGGTACGCCTTTTGTTCTCGCTACATCCCACCTATCGTCAACAGCCCCGGTGTCGACGAGGTGACTCGTTGCCAGATGCGTTCGCAGATCACTTCCGTGCAGGTGGGTGAGGCCGAACTCGAGTTGGCCTCACCCTCGTGGAAGGATGCTCCGAACGGGGCACGCGCAATGTCAGCCTTGGCTTCTCTCCCGATACTCCAACTCCGTCGGGCCATGGTCATCGAAGGATCCTCCTCCTTCGACCGCTCGACGATCACTGCTCTGCCCCGCACGCGATCGCTGAGTAGCGCGACCACCGCTGTCGCCGCGAGCGGGCCGGCGCGTTGAAGGTCAGCCTCAGCGAGGATCAGCGAGCAGTCGAAGAACTGTTCTCCGAGTTCTTCGCAAAGACTTCGGAACCGATCGTCGTCCGGCGAGCGGAGCCGCTTGGCTTCGACTCCGAGCTGTGGTCGAAGCTGTGCGCTCTGGATGCGCCGGCGATGGGGGTCGCGGCGGAGAAAGGAGGCGGCGGAGCCACCATGGCCGACCTCGTGGTCTTGGGCGAATGCGTTGGGAGATCGGTAGCGCCCGTTCCCATCATCGAACACACGGTAGCCTTGCGCGCCCTGCCCGAGCCGTCCGCTGAACTGCTCGCCGGGGACGAGCTTGCGACGATCGCGCTGCAGTCTGCAACCGGCGGACTCGACTGGGGCCTCATTCCCGCCGGGGCGGTCGCCCGCACCGTCGTCGGCCCGTGTGACGAGGTCACGGTAGCCGTGTCTGCCGAGCCCCCCGGAGTGGCGCCGGCAAACCACGCGTGCATGCCCGTGGCCTTTCGGACCTTCGACCACAACACCGCATCGAACCTAGGCGACAAGTCGGTGTGGTCACGTGCGCTGTCGGAGTGGCAAATACTCACCGCCGCATCGCTGGTCGGCATCGCTGCGAAGAGCCTCGACACCGGAGTGGAGTACGTAAAGTCACGCGAGCAGTTCGGCCGGCCGATCGGCACGTTCCAAGCGGTACAACACGGATTGGCCGATTTGCCGGGACTTATCGATGGCGCCCGGCTGCTCACTTTCAAAGCGGCGTGGGCCATGGACACTTCGGATTCCACCGCGCCGAGGTCCACCGATGTCGACGACAACGAGGTCAACGATCCGACATCGCTTGCTTTGATGGCCTATCTCTTCGCGACCGAAGTGGCGGCCCAGGTCACCGACCGTGTGCTGCACTACCACGGCGGGTACGGGTTTGCCAACGAGTACGACATCGGTTTGTACTACCGCCGAGCGCGCGGCTGGTCGCTCGTGCTCGGCGACCCCGCTGTTCAGTACCAGCACTTGGCAGACCGATTGTTCGGGGCAGTCTCTACCGATGACACGTCGAGAAAGCGGTAGCGGCAATGGATTTCAATCTCTCCACTGAGGCGGCGGCATTCCGTCAGGAGATCAAGGACGTCATCGCCCTCACTTACACGCCAGATCGTCGCGGTGAACACCATCGCACCGGCACATTCGCCTGCCCGGCCTTGTATCAGGAGCTCGCACGGCGAGGGCTGCTCGAACGCACCGTACCGGGGCTGGGCAAGGGTGATCCGATCGAACTCTGGATCCTCTTCAACGAGCTCGAGAAGGCGACGGTGCCCTACGACGCACTTTCTGTGATGCTGATCGTTTCCGCGATGGTTAACCGGCTAGGGTCCGAGTTCCATCGAGAACGCATCCTCTCCTCGTTGCTTTCTGCGAAATCCTATGCCTGCCTTGGCTACAGCGAGCCGGGGAGCGGAAGTGACGTGGCTTCGGTGTCGACGCGCGCGATTCGCGATGGCGACCAGTGGGTGATCAACGGATCCAAGATGTGGACGACGATGGCCCACGAAGCCGATTGGATCCTGCTGCTGACGCGCACGGACCCGACTCTGCCGAAGCACCGCGGTCTCACCATGTTCGTGCTTCCCATGGACACTCCCGGCATTTCAGTGGAACCGGTGTGGACGATCGGGTCCGAGCGCACCAACGCGACGTTCTTCGACGATGTCCGCGTGGGCGATGAGTGGGTCCTCGGAGGCGTTAACAATGGTTGGGCGGCGATGGGCGTCGGGTTGTCGTTCGAACGCGGCGTCGTCGGTGAGACAAACGGCGGTGTTGCGCTGTTGCGGCATTTTCGGCAGTGGGCCGAAGACACCGGTGCGGTGCGCGACCCCGCCATACGACAGCAGATGGCCCAGACCGCTATGGACAATGAAGTCGCGAAGCTGCTGACACAGCGGTCGGCGTGGCTGGCGGCGAGCGGTGAGTTGCCCGTAGTCGAAGGTGCGATGACCAAGCTCTTTGCGACCACGGCATATCAAAAGGCTGCCCATTGGTTCCAACAGCGCGCCGGAGCGGCGGGTCTGCTTCGGTTTGGCGAGGCTGGCGCAGCCGCGGATGGTTGGATCGAGTACGAGGGCCGCCATGCACCACTTTGCACGATCCGCGGGGGCACTACCGAGATCAACCGCAACATCGTGGCGGAGCGTCATCTTGGACTTCCGAAATGCGTCTGACTCAATTGCCTTCGACGCCTTGGCTGTTGGTCCGACGGCCCGGCCTGCAACCGAACGAGGGTAGCCATGTTTCGCCACGGTCGGCGTCCAGGCGACGGGTTGGCGAACCGGGCGCGGCCCGCGGGTTCGTCACCGCTAGCGGGCTGGCATTCGCAGGCCCGCGTCGAGCCGCACCACTTCACCGTTGAGCATCGGGTTCTGCGTGATATGCACGACGAGCTGGCCGAATTCGCTCGGCCTTCCGAAACGTTTGGGATGGGGTATTACTCGGGTCATCGCGCCGAGTGCCTCATCGGGCAGGACGCCGAGTAATGGCGTTTCGAAGAGTCCCGGCGCGATAGCCATCACGCGAATGGCGTGACTCGCCAGATCGCGGGCCAACGGCAGCGTCATCGCCGCGACGCCCCCTTTCGAGGCAGAATAGGCGACCTGGCCAATCTGCCCGTCGTAGGCGGCGATCGATGCGGTATTCACGATGACACCCCGCTCTTCGGCGTCGAGCGGGGTGGTCGTCATCCGGGCGACCGCGGACCGGATGACATTGAACGTGCCGATCAAGTTGACGCCGATCACCCTGGCGAAATCCGCCGTCGGGTGCGCGCCTTCTCTGCCGAGCACGCGACGAGAGATACCGACCCCGGCGCAATTCACGACTATCCGCAAGTCGCCGGCCGACTGCGCAAGGTCGAGTGCCGCTTCGACAGTGGATTCGTCGCACACGTCCGTTGGCGCAAACAGAACGTCCTCGCCGAGGTCGGCCGCAACCGCCCGACCCGCAGAAGACGGCAGATCGGCGATGACGACTGTCGCGCCACTGTCTCGCAACGCTGCGGCGGCTGCAAGCCCCAGGCCGGAAGCGCCCCCAGTGACCAACGCTACGGAATCGTCCATCCGCACCGCTTACCCCTTCCCGATCAACACCTACTTTCTACTAGCGAATAGAATATAAGCTTATCCTGCAACCCCCCGCAATCGTGCACGACGGGCCGGTGCCGAGCGACGCGGAAGCCGCTCCGACCCACCGCATGCGTCGACGGCGACCGGAGAAATGCGCGGTTTCTCGTATACTCGGGCGGTGACAACGAAGAGCCGGACCAGGGTGCCATTCGCGAAGTCAGCACGAACGCGGGCACGGATCCTCGATTCCGCCGCACGGGTGTTCAGCCAGAACGGATACGCCGGCACGCGCCTCACCGACATCGCGGAGGCCGCCGAGGTCAAACAAGGCAGCCTGTACTACTACTTCGACTCGAAGGACACGCTAGTCGCAGAGATGCTGCGCGTCGGACTCGAGAAGACGCACGAACACGTCGTCTCGGCCGTCGAAGCCCTGGGCCCCGAAGCCTCGGCGACCGCGCGTCTTGGCGCCGCGATTCATGCGCACGCCGAGGCCGTGATCGAGGCCGTCGACTACACGGCAGCCAATGCACGCATCCTCGGCCAGCTTCCCGACGAGCTGCGCAAGCGTCACATCCGCGTCGACCAACGGCCCTACGGCAAGCTCTGGGACGGACTCCTCAGCGACGCGCGCGACGCTGGCGAAATTCGAGACGACCTCGACCTGCAGACCCTGAGGCTCCTCATCATGGGATCGCTGAACTGGACCGTCGAATGGCCCGACCGCGCCAAGCGATCCCCTGAAAAGGTCGCCGACCTTCTCATCTCAGCACTGTTCGACGGGATCACCATCCGGGACCATGCGGTCCAGATATAGGCCGGCCCCTAGCGCATTCGTCCTGTCGGCCAGTCGTTCCGTTGGGGCCGCGATTCCGCATCCTTCGGTGAATCAGTAAACTATATAACATCTTGTAGCGCGATGCATGCGCGCCCTCGCCACGGTGCGCGTGCACCACTTTCAGCGCGCATGCTGTCGCCGGGGCGAGGGAGAAAAGCTAAGTATGGAACTGGCCGTAAAGGACGCGCGGGTGATCATCACCGGGGCGACCGCAGGCATGGGGCTGGCAACCGCGCACGTCTACGCGCAAGAGGGGGCACGACTAGCCATTCTGGCGCGCAGTCGCAGACGGCTCGAGCAGGTGGCGGCCGAACTTCGCGCCGCGGGTAGCCCGGAGGCGCTCGTGGTGCCCATTGATCTTGCTCAGGCGCAAAGCGTGCACGCGGCCTTCCGGCAGATCGAATCTTGTTGGGACACTGCCAATGTCCTGATCAACACCGTGGGCCCCGGCCTCGAACTCGTGGCTGGGTTCGATGAGCTGTCCGATGACGATTGGACGAGAGCGCTCGACCTGATTCTGCTCAGCGCTGTGCGGACGTGCCGCGCTGCGCTCCCGCTGCTGCGATCTGCCGACTGGGGGCGCATCGTCAACATCTCAGCGCATTCCGTGCAACGGCAATCACCCAGGCTGATCGCCTACACAGCCGCCAAAGCTGCATTGACCAGTATGACCAAGAACTTGTCCCAGACACTTGCCCGTGAGGGCATTCTGGTCAATACCGTTTCGCCGGGGACCTTCATGACCGAGCAGGTCAGCAACTTCATCGAGGCGATGCCTCGGGAGCCCACGGGGCCGCGCACTGCCGAGGATGTCGGCGCGCTTCTACAGCAGGTTTTCGGCGATGCTCTCGGATACGTCGGCCGCGCCGGGCGCCCCGAGGAGATCGCGCCGATGATCGCGCTGCTGGGCTCGCGACTCAACTCTTTCACCACAGGGGCAGATCTCAACGTGGATGGAGGTTCGGACTTTCGATGAGTCGCAGGGACTACCGCAACCTCCATTGCGGCTTGCCAGCTCCACCGCGAGTCACCTTCACGGTCTCCACGCCGTTGGCTAGCTGCGTGTAGTGCACACCATTGCGGATGGCATCGGTACGTCCGACGTCGAGTGAGTCCCAGATCGCCTTCACCGTTCCCTGCACCGCCAGGGGCTCGTTGGCCGCGATCTGGTGAGCGATCTCGTCGGCACGTGGCCAAAGCTCCTCACGCTCGGTGACCTCCGATACCAAGCCCATTTGCATGGCACGGCTGGCCGACATTCGCTCGTTGAGGCCCATGAGCGCGATCCGCAGCACTTCACCCAGCGGCATCCGGGCGGCGAGCCCCACAGGCTCGAGCACGGCAGCAAGCCCGTAAGTCACATGCGGATCGAAGAACGTCGCATCGTGGGAGCTGATGATGATGTCCGCCTCATTGAGCAAATAGAACGCGCCACCCGCCGCCATTCCGTGCACTGCGCAGATAACCGGCTTCCACACCTGATTAGCCTTGGGGGACAGATAACTGCTGGGATCCTCGCGGCTCCACAGATTGGGCCGGGACACCATCTCCAGCGTGTCGTCCGTGTCTACGCCCGTGCAGAAAGCGCGCTCACCAGCCGCTCGCACCACCACGGCGTGCACCTCGTCATCGAGCCGAACATGGCGCCAGACCTGCGAGAAATCCTCGCACATATGCTGATTGAAGGCGTTCAGCCGGTCGGGTCGATTGAGCGTGATGGTCGCAACGTGGCCATCCAACGCGTAGAGCAGCGTTTCCAGTTCCATCATCGTCCCTTCGAAACGGTCGGCTGACCATCGGCTCACAAGTTATGCAGTCGATATCTTGCCACCCTTTAGTTATCGAATCAGAAACAGATTCTATCCGATTGGGAGACGTCATTCGGGCGGCAGACCGTGACACCAAATGGTTCTCATTGTGGGTAGGCGCGAAAGGGATCCATCATCTCGCCCGCACGCGTCCACCCGCGGATGCCCCGCAGACTCGCCCACCTTCCGCGGTATCGCGCGTATCCGAGGCTTACGGCCGAATGGCCCTCACCTAAGAAGCCTTTCGTTATCGCGCCCAGGGCATCTCGGGATCGGCGACCATCACCAGCGCCTGG
Source organism: Mycobacterium sp. E342 (assembly GCF_001667665.1). Taxonomy (NCBI): domain Bacteria; kingdom Bacillati; phylum Actinomycetota; class Actinomycetes; order Mycobacteriales; family Mycobacteriaceae; genus Mycobacterium; species Mycobacterium sp. E342. Next base: position 7,525 of record NZ_LZJM01000203.1, on the reverse strand, counting down.
TAACCACGCTTGCCCAACTCCTCGGCAATCGCGGCGTAGGCTGCCGCAGTCCACCCCGCAGGAGAACGCACCATGAGGCCGTCTGCGAGATCGAGGTGATCGATATCGAAGACCAAGCCGGCCAATCCACGCGCCGTACCCGTATAGGGCAGCCCCTCGCCCATCGCATTAGTCCCGTTGTCCATCCGCCGGCATGCCGCGGCGTTGTCGACTTCGATGCATACGTTGACCGCCAACAGAATCGGACGTTGCCGATGTCCGCGCGCACACCGCGCCGCGCGCTCCTCAACGACTCGCTTCTTGGCTTGCCGCAGGTCGCTGGCCGCCACGAGTGTGGCTGGACTCACGAAAATTCGATCCTCGGGCCCCCGCAGCGAACTGCGCCCGCTCTGCGCCGGGTTCGCGATCGCCGCGCGCTCGTCCTCAGAGACCACGAGCGCTACCCGGAAAGGACGAGCAGCACGCGCAACAGTAGAGCTGCTCGCTGAACTCACGACTGACGAAGTCATCGGATGGACCCTTCGACGAAGTTCAGGTGCCAACGCAGGCTTCGATGTCCGGTCCGCTTGCCTCACCACCTAGCTGCAGCAGAATCTACTCTGCTATAGAAAATTTTTCAATGGCAGGCTCTCAGAGGTCAAGGACCGTAACAATTCAGGTCGCGGTGGCGCCCGGATGCTGACCGCCGGCGATCCCAGGCGCGTACACCCCACGGGCCGTGGTAGGTGTCTGCCAACGCGGCGGTGACCTACGCCGATAACCCTGTCCGGTCGGCGAGCTCACGCACCATGGCCATCCGGGCATGCGACACGACATCATGGCCGCCGGCCGAGACTTTCACCCGCGATGGATGCCACCGCGACATTCTTCACCTGCGAAGTGCCTTATCGTCAGGATCTTTGAACCGTAGAGCAGTGCAATTATCCCTTGCAGGACGGGCACTTTCGCTTGTCTACACCCCCGGGCACCTACACCGATCCAGGAAAATTCGAGTGAGCAGGACCGCGTCCGCTGGTTTGAATGGTCGTGGGCCCTTCCTTTGAGAATGGATAGGGCGGTGGTGCAACACGACTCGCGGTCACACCACCGCCCCACCGCGTCCTTTTCTCGCGCTGGCAGGCGCGGCTGGGTCAGCGCCCGAGATAAACGTCGACCCAAGTCCGTCCGTTGCCCGGCACGTCGCTCGGCGATGCCGGCTTGCCGCCCGTAGGTATCGACATACCGGTCCCCGGAGTGGTGCACTTGTTCTGCGGGCCGCACAGCGAGTTGGTCAGGTGCGACGGGTAGACCGCCGAGGCATCATTGTCGTTTTGCAGGCTGATGCCGATCATGACGATGTTGTAGCTCACGTAGCAGATGTTGGTCACCGCGCCCAGCGCGAGAATCTGCAGGAGGACCTTCGTCTTGTAGGACACGTTGAGGCGATCAACGCCGCGCTCCACGACCGAGTGACCACGGTCGTCCAGGTAGAACCGGAGCACCATGAGGGGCGCCCACCCGAGCCCTCCCCATACGAGCGCTTCGTAGATTGGGAACTGATGAGATGTCCCCTGCCACAACGTCAGCCAACCCACGGTGTTGAAGTAGGCGATGTTGTGACCGAAGCACAGAACGCTCTCGATGAGGATGTCCATGACAGCCATGAAGCCGACCGACCACAGGATGATGCCGAGCTTGCCGGTCTCCGGCCACCGCCTCATCACGACTTTGCGCAGGAATCCGCACCCGAGCATGCACAGCGCTGCACTCCACATGAACCCGATGCCGATCGCGGCGGTCGGCTCAGGCATCAGGTTGGCCCCCGGCGACACCCAGCCCGGCACGTCGGTCGTCCACGAGCCGAAGTTGATCATCAATGAGGTGTAGGAGAACGTCGGCACCACGTAGTTGAGCACCGGATCCCATTGGACGAGCATCACATAGGCGATCATGAGCATCAGATCGAAAGTGACGCGCCGTTCCCTGATGCATCTGCGGATCACGAAGAAGAGCGCGATGCCGACGGCGACGAGGGCTGCCACCTGAGCGCCGATATTGAACGCGATCTCGCCGCTCGTCGGCTCGTCCTTGCCGAGCGGGGTGGGTGTGGCGCGACCGCCGAAGATCCAACTCGCCGCAATATATGCCGCAAGCACCATGAACAAAGCGCCGATCGTCGCCCACACAAGGATGGGGGTTGACGTCCGCACCCGCGGCGCTTTCTTGAGTCTGTCCATGCCGCTGAGCTGCGGCTCGACATCCAATGTGGCCACGAGCACCTCCCCTGTGATTAGTTAAACAAATAACTCTTAATGTGAAATGTAACGCAGAGCAAACCCGATTGGAAGCCAGAATCGAAGCGTGAACCGAAAAGCGGCAGGCATCTGCGGACTGCGCTGGCCCGATCTCGGGCACGTCGCCGGCCCGAGGGCGGCGCGCAGGACGCGCGCGGGCGCAACCTGATTGAAAAAAACACCGCCAGCGGCTTGCGGCTGTGTGCGGGCATGTTCGCCGAACGTGTTGACGCGGGCGAGCCAATTCGCAAGAGCTGCGGATCCCGGCGGCGTTCGACGCGGTCTCGGATAAGTCAAGTTGCTCCGCGTCAACAACGGCCAATCGAGTGGCGACGCTGTCGTCCCTCCGCTTGCCTCACCACCTAGCTACAGCTAGAATCTACTCGTCTATAGAAAATAGCAATGGCAGGCTCCCCGAGGTCGAGGATCGTAACAATGCAGGTCGCTGTCCAGCACGAGCTCATCGAGCGCTTCCGCAAGCTCGCTGAGGCGAAGTCCACACAACTGAGCGATGGCCCGCGGATGTTGCCCGCCGGCGAGTACACATCGAGCGAACAGCTGGAGCAGGAACGCGAAATCCTGTTCAGGCGTCACCCGGTGGTGGTAGCGCTCACTGCAGACGTTCCGCATTCCGGGGCCGTCTTGGCGACGCATATCGATGGTGTGCCGCTGCTGGTGACTCGCGCCAAAGACGGGCGCGCCAGGGTATTCATCAATGCGTGCCGGCATCGGGGTGCGCCGGTCGTCGAGCCCGACTGCCGTAGAACGGGTGCGCGAAATCTGAGCTGCCCGTTCCATGCGTGGTTGTACGCGCTGGACGGCAAGCTGATGCGCAGACCGATAGCCCAGGATTACTTCAACGGTGAGTCGTCCAATCTGACGGAGGTCTCCTCCGACGAGGCGCACGGTCTGATTCTGGCTCGGCTCGACGGCGCCCCCGTGGACGCCAACGCCTACCTAGGTCGGTTGAGCGAGGATCTGGACAGTTTTGGGCTGGCCAACTTCCATCACGTCGAGACACGCAAGGCAATTCAAGACTGCAACTGGAAGATGATCATCGACACCTTCCTCGAGACATATCACGTCTTCTCGCTGCACAACTCCTCGATATCGCGGCTCTACCACTCGCACCCCCAGCTGTTCGACGCCTTCGACCAGCACTGCCGCAGCATCGGCGTCCGAAAATCGATTGATGATATCGGCGAGGACCAGAGCACCTGGCAGTTTCCGCCGCATGCCACGATTCACTACGCCGTCTTTCCCAATACTCTCGTCGTGCATCAGCTCGACCATTTCGAGGTATGGCGGATCTTCCCTCACGACACGCCGGGCAGCTCGGTGGTGGAAACGAGCATCTATGCACCGGAACCGCCCAATGACGACACGATCAAGAAGTGGATTCTCAATCTCGACATCCTGATGCAAGTCACCGGTCAGGAAGACTTTCCGATGTGTAAGAAGATCCAGTCGGGGTTGAACAGCGGTAGTGTCGATTCGCTGGTGTTCGGCCAGAACGAACTGGGGTTGATCCATTTCCACGAACAGATTGCCGAAGCCTTGTGCAAAGTGAATTCTGGTTCGAGCCGCTGACGCCCGTCAGCTTCTTGCGTCGCGCCGCCACCATCTACGGCGACAACACGGCCGTCGTCGACGGTGAACGCACGTTCAGCTATCGCGAGCTGCTCGACCGCAGTACGCGGCTGGCCGGGGCGCTCATCGACCTCGCCGGCGGAAAAGCCGTGGCGATTCTTGCGCCGAACAGCCACGCGTTGCTCGAAGCGCACTACGGCGTGCCGTGGTCCGGCTCACCTTTGCTCACGCTCAACATCCGGCTGTCTGCGCCTGAGCTCGCCTGGATCATCGACCATGCGGAAGCGGCCGTCCTCATCTACGACAGTTCACTGTCGACACTGGCTCACGCAGTATCGGACATCGTCGACTCGCGGATGAAACTGGTGTGTTGCGGCGGGGAGAATGACGAATACGAACAGCTGCTCGCCGAGGCGGAGCCTCGAATCCAGCCGATCACGGACGAGAACGCCTTGCTCTCGCTCAACTACACCAGTGGCACAACCGGCAAGCCCAAGGGCGTCATGTATCACCACCGCGGGGCATACCTGCAGTCTGTCGCGATGGCCACGCAGATGCGCCTGGAGAACAAATCGAAGATGCTGTGGACATTGCCGATGTTCCACTGCCATGGGTGGTGCTTCACATGGGCCGTCACCGCTGCGGGCGGGGCCCACATCTGCTTGCGATCGGTCGATCACACCGAAATTTGGCGCCTGATCGACGACGAGGGGGTCACTCATCTCAATGGCGCGCCCGTGGTCCTGAACTCGATCGCGTACGGCGATGCGGCCCATGGGCTCGTCCCTCCGCGCAATCTACTCATCGGTACCGGTGGAGCACCCCCGACGCCCACCATCCTGGCGCGACTCGCCGCGCTCAACATGGACGTCGTGCACCTTTACGGTCTCACCGAAACCTATGGGCCGGTCGTCATCTGCGAGTGGCAGCGATCGTGGGATTCATACGACGCACCGCGGCGCGCGCGACTCAAAGCCCGGCAGGGGGTGTGCAACATCGTCTCGCAACCCGTCCGGGTCCTTGATGCGAATGGTGATGACGTACCGAAGGACGGGCGAACCATGGGCGAGGTCGCCATCCGCGGAAACAATGTGATGGCGGGCTATTTCAAAGACCCCGGGGCGACTGAAGCTGCCGTGCCCGACGGGTGGTTCCGCACCGGAGATCTCGGCGTACTCCACGAAGACGGTTATCTCGAACTTCGCGATCGCAGCAAGGACATCATCATATCCGGCGGCGAGAACATCTCCTCGATCGAAGTGGAAAACGCTATCGCCTCGCACGAGTCGGTGCTCGAGGTCGCCGTCGTCGCCGTGCCCGACGATCGTTGGGGCGAAGTTCCGGTTGCACACATCACCCTGCATCCGGGAGCAACCGCGGACCAGGCCGACATCGAAAGACACGTCCGAGAGCAACTCGGTGGGTTCAAGGTGCCCAAGCGAATAGTGTTCGAGGCGCTGCCGAAGACTGGCACCGGCAAGGTGCAGAAATTCGCACTGCGAGAACAGTGGCGTCAGAAGCTGCAGTCGCCTGATTTAACAGTCTAATTGGCTACCGGCACCGGCGGGCTCGTCACCGGCGCCATGTGCTGTGCCGCCACGATCGAAAAGTAGGGAGCGTCCATGCCCAACGACCTCATCTCACGGCGCGACGTCGAATTCTTGCTCTACGAGTGGCTGGGTGTGGACGAGCTGCCGAAGCGTGAGCGCTACTCCGACCACAGCAGGGAGACATTCGACGGGGTCCTCGACCTCTGCGAGCAACTCGCCGAGAAGTACTTCGCACCGCACAACAAGCTCAATGACACCAGGGAACCGACCTTTGATGGACGTCACGTCCACGTCAACCCCGAGGTGAAGCGAGCGCTCGATGCATTCGCGGCCGCCGACCTCATCGGCATGAGCATGGATTACGAACTCGGCGGCGCGCAGTTACCGGTCACCGTGGCAAGCGCCGGCTTCGCCTGGTTTCACGCCGCCAATGTCAGTACCGCAGCCTATCTAATGCTCACCATGGCCAATGCGAACTTGCTGGCCACATATGGGAGCACGCGTGACCACGAGCTCTTCGTCAAACCTATGCTCGCCGGCCGGTTTTCGGGCACCATGTGTCTGTCCGAGCCGCAAGCTGGGTCGTCGCTCGCCGACGTCAGCACCCGCGCCGAACCCACCGATGATGGCCATTACCGACTTTTCGGCAGCAAGATGTGGATTTCGGGCGGTGAGCACGAGATGACCGAGAACATCGTGCATCTGGTCCTCGCGCGCATCGCCGGGTCGCCGGCGGGGGTGAAAGGGCTTTCCTTGTTCATCGTGCCCAAGTTCCTGGTCGATGATAATGCCGCGATCGGAGAACGAAACGACGTCTCCCTTGGTGGACTCAATCACAAGATGGGATACCGCGGCACAACGAACACCGTCCTGAACTTCGGTGAGGGTGCCCATCGCCCGTTGGGTTCAGCAGGTGCGGTGGGGTACCTGGTTGGCCGACCCAACGCCGGTATCTCTTACATGTTCCACATGATGAACGAGGCTCGGCTTGGCGTCGGCATCGGCGCCGTTGCACTGGGGTACACCGGCTACCTCAAGTCCGTGCGATACGCAAGTGAGCGGTTGCAGGGCCGCGTTCCGGCCCGCAAATCCGCGGAGGACAAGCCCGTGCCGATCATCGAGCATGCCGACGTCAGGCGAATGCTGCTAGCTCAAAAAGCCTATGTCGAGGGCGCTTTGGCCCTCGCGTTGTATTGCGGATACTTGATCGACACCCGCGCCAGCAGTGAGGACAACAAAGAGGCTGAAGAAGCGGCGCTGCTGCTGGACGTGCTGACCCCGATTGCCAAGAGCTGGCCCTCGCAATGGTGCGTTGCGGCCAACGATCTCGCGATCCAGGTACACGGAGGTTACGGATATACCCGCGACTACGACGTGGAGCAGCACTACCGCGATAACCGCTTGAATCCGATCCATGAGGGCACACACGGCATTCAGAGCCTCGACCTGCTCGGCCGCAAAGTGACTCAGCACGACGGCGCAAGCCTGGCCTTGGTGTCCGACCGTATCGGTAAGGCGATTGACGGTGCGACCGCGCTGGGCGGGGAGCTCGGGCACCTCGCCGATCAGCTGGCTCAGCGGTGGGTCCGTCTCGTCGAAATAACGACGAAACTGGTCCGCGAATCCGATCGCGAACTGGCGCTGGCCAACAGCGCGATCTATCTCGAGGCGTTCGGCCATTTGGTGATTGCGTGGATGTGGCTCGAGCTGTTGATCATCAGCGCGCCGAAGAACACTGACTTTCACGCTGGCAAGGTGCAGGCCGGCAGGTTCTTCTTCCGTTACGAACTGCCCCGCGTCGATCCCCAGCTCAATCTGCTCGAAACCCTCGACAGCACGACCGTCGACATGAAGGCGGAATGGTTCTAAACGGCGTCCGGTCGACATTTCGCCGGCGAAAGCTGGCCTGGGCGCGCGTCACCGGTAAGAGGGCACTACCACATGCTGGCCTTCGCGGCGCGCTCGTTCGGCGTGGCGATTGAGCCCGCCTACCGGCCCGTCTCAGCGGCGCGCGCCGTCGAATGACCCAGGAGCGAGTGCCCTCTTACCGGTGACGCGCGCCCAGGCCAGCTTTCGCCGGCGAAATGTCGACCGGACGCCGTTTAGAACCAT
>NZ_LZJM01000202.1:0-729 GCF_001667665.1 Mycobacterium sp. E342 | reverse complement strand
GACCGCGACGACATGACCCTGGAAGAGGCGCAGCTGGCCAAGATCGATCTGGCGCTGGGCAAGTTGAAGCTCGAGCCGGGGATGACGCTGCTCGACATCGGCTGCGGCTGGGGCGCCACCATGCGGCGGGCCATCGAGAAGTACGACGTGAACGTCGTGGGCCTGACATTGTCGGAGAACCAGGCCGAGCACGTGCAGAAGACGTTCGACCAGATGGACACGCCCCGCACCCGGCGGGTGCTGTTGGAGGGGTGGGAGAAGTTCCACGAGCCCGTCGACCGCATCGTCTCGATCGGCGCCTTCGAGCATTTCGGCCGCCAGCGCTACGGGCGCTTCTTCAAGATGGCCTACCAAGCGCTGCCGTCCGACGGGGTGATGTTGTTGCACACCATCGTTCGCCCGTCCTTCAAAGACGCCCGGGCGCGGGGCATGAAGCTGACCCACGAGATCGTGCACTTCTCGCAGTTCATCTTGACCGAGATCTTCCCCGGCGGGTGGCTGCCGACACCGCAGACCGTCGGCGAGTACGCGGTCACGGCGGGCTTCGAGCTGACCAGGGTCCACTCGCTGCAGCTGCACTACGCGAGGACCCTGGAGACCTGGGCGGCCGCCCTCGAGGCCAATCGCGAGCAGGCCATCGCCATCCAGTCCCAAGAGGTCTACAACAAGTACATGCACTACCTGACCGGCTGTGAGAACTTCTTCCGCAAGGGCATCAGCAATGTCGGG
>NZ_LZJM01000201.1:0-43140 GCF_001667665.1 Mycobacterium sp. E342 | reverse complement strand
TTGTCTGCCTCACATGGCGCTACACGTTCGCACCCGACAGTGCTGGAACGCTGGTCACCGAGGAGACGTTGGCGCGGATCAAGACCGATGTTCCCGAGGCGTCGGTATGATGGGTGGCGTATATCAGGGCCGCCGTGCAGCGAATATCCGCTGGCCCGGGAGGGGCGCCTAATGCCGCGCCGGCTGTCGACTACGAGCGGTGTGCGGCAATGGCTGATCGACACCAAGCAGGCGTCGTGGGATTGGTGGCGCATTGAAGGCCGGATGTGTGAGTTCGAGTGTGGTTGAAGGCTGGTGAGTCGGTTGTGCTGTCCGGGAGTGAGCTTGCGCGTGAGGGGTTGCCTTACCGTGGGGAGGGGCGTGCGCGGGAGCGGCTATACCTGTTCGACGAGTTCGACCTGTTGGACGAGTTCGACCAGATCCGCGACTACTTCGGCGATGTGTGAGCGTGCCGGCGCAGGTGCGGCCTGGGATAGATCACCTCTCACCGATCGGTGACACGTTGCTGCCCGATTTCTTCAAAGAGGATCGCAGCGAGCTTTGGGACGCGCTGCGCAAGCGCGGGCCGGTCGTGTTTATCGAGGACAGCGTTTTTATGAATGGCTATTGCCTCACACGGGCCGATGACGTGCTCGCAGCGCTGCGCAACCCGGAAGTGTTTTCGCATAACGCTTTGGATCGGCCGGACCATGCGCGTTGGCGCGCAATCTTGCAGCCGTTATTGAATTCCCGCGCGGTGAAACAGATGCAACCCGCGTTGCAAGATCGGGCCGCGGCGGTGGTCGAAGCGGTGGCCCCGCAGGGTAGCTGTGAGGTGATCGCCGATGTTGCGGAGCCATTCGCGGCTCAGGTTCTTCTGACAGTGTTGGGCTTGCCGCCGCAAGACGGGGATAGGTTGCTGGGCTGGGAGAAAGCGCTTTGGGCGATCCAGCGGGCACCTCTGGCCGCGGGCACAGGTGGCCGCTTCGAGAATCTGGTGAAAAAATTTGAGATGCTCGCCTATTTGGCGGAGGCTTTCGCGCAGCGCCGCGCCAGCCCCGATATTGCGGATGTTATGTCCGGGTTGATTGCCGGTGACGATGGGTTCGACGAAGCTGACGCGTGCGCGGTAGTTGAGATGCTGATCGCCGCGGGCATTACGCCGTTTAGGAGCGCGGTGGGTTTCGTGTTTCTTGACCTTGCCCGCGACCCGCGGCTATGCGCTTCGCTGCGCGAAAACCCCGCAGGGATTGAGGGATTCGTCGAAGACGTGCTGCGCCGCGAGCCGCCGGCCCCGGTGATTATCCGCAGGGCTGCGCAGAACGTCACCGTGGCGGGTGTCGAGATACCGGCAGGGGCCCCGGTCTTGCTGTGCGTAGCGGCGGCCATCCAAGAAGACATAGCGGACGGCCACGGGTCGCGGGCGGACTACTGGGCGTTCGGCGGGGGCCCGCACCGCTGTGTGGCCGTCAGTCTGGCGAAAACAGCGTTGACTGTGTTGGCCAGCGAATGGTTACGCACCATCCCCGCGTTCGTGTTGGATGCTGAGTCCGTGCCGCCGGTCATCCTCGAGGACGCGGTCCGGCTCTCGAGTTTGCCGCTGCGGTGGCATTAAGTCAGACCGCGGGCGGGGTAATTGCCGTAGGTGCTGCGCTGGTCGCCAGTTTCGGCTCAGCACCGCGCGACACACCGTCCAGTTGCGGCCGCCACGGCGGCGGCGGTGAGCGCGGCAATAGCCGACCGTAAATGACCCTCCGTTTCGCCGCGCCGCTCCCCTGCCGGAGGCGCGTTTCGCGGAATATGCGCGAATCCAATGTGCAGGGTTACCAGCAAAGTGCGTGGGGTTGATCTGATGCATCCAGGCACACACTCCCCGCGGAGTACCGGAGCCAATTCGGTAGCGCACATGTGGTTGTGGACGTGCCACGTCCGCAGGTTTGAATTCCCAGAAGCTGCTGCGTCCAGCGCAATGGCTTAACTGTTGGTCAGCACCCTCGCGGCGCGCAACACCGCGGGCTGGCGCCGACGAACCTAGACCAGAACGTCGCCGCCGTCGACGGTCAGCACAATACCGGTACCGAATGCCTGCTCCATGCAGTACAGATACGCCAGTGCCGTGTCAGCGACCTCGCCAACGCGGCCCAGTGGGACTTGTTGTGCGGCTTGGTCGAACATGTGCCGGCGGTCGGAATTGCCCATCGCATCCCACATCGGCGTACGCACCAAGCCGGGGGCCACGGCATTCACGCGAATCGGGGCGAGCTCGACGGCGAGGGCGGTGGTCAGCGCGTTCATTGCGCCGCAGAGGCTTACAGGCAGAGCGCCGAACTGCGGTTTTTCTGCGGCATGGCCACTCGTCAAAGTGATTGACCCGTCAGCCGTGAGGCGGGGCGCGAATACGCGCACGGCAGTCAGCGCACCGACGAACCGGGTCTGGAAGAAACCGGTGATCATCTCCGGCGTGAGATCGGCGACCGGCGCCATCGTGACCGAGTCGCCGGCGGTGTATACGAGGTGGTCGATGTCGCCGACGTCAGCGGCCAGCCGCTCGACCGCCGCGAGGTCGGTGAGGTCGACCGTTGCGCCGCGGGCGTTTTCGGGCAATTGGGCCAGCGCGCGAGCGACGCTGGACTCATGCCGTGAAACCACAATGGGTATGGCGCCGCGGTCCCCCGCTGCGGACGCTACGCCCAAGCCGATGCCGGAGGTGCCGCCGATGACGAGAACGCGCGCGTTCTTCAGACTCATGGATCCAATCTACTCAAGGCGTGCCTATGCATGGCTATGTTCGTATTCTGGCGTGCACCATCGTATTTCGCAGTGGTAACGCTGGCCTCAAGCGGCTGCTGGGCGAAGCTGAGCTGGTCACAGACGCTCGCAAGCGTCGTGGCGTCCGGTCTGTCGCACCGCGACATGCCCGCGGTTACCGGCCCCGGGGCGTCATCCTAGCCGCCGAGTGCGCCACCGCGACAGGTCCGCGTCCAGCACCGCAGGATCGCGTTCGGGAAACACCTCTCCAGTGATCTCCAGGTGCCGGATGCGGTCGAGGTGAAATCCGCGGATGCCTTCGCGCAGCCGACACCATCCCACGAACATCCACGCATCACCTCCGCGCAGCAGACCCATCGCCTCCACATAACGGGTGGTGTGGACCTGGCCGTCCTCGGAGGTGTAGTCCAACCGGACGACTCGGCGCGCGGCGATTGCCTCGGGTATCAGCGCGATCGCCGCCTCGGACGGCGACTGGGAGTCGACGACGAACATCGTCGCCAACGCCTCATCGACTGGCGCGAGCTGATCCTCGCGGCTGATCGCAAGGACCTTCGCCCGCGCCCGACGCGCCGCCGCACCATACGGCGAGGTCTCCAGCAAACCAAGCCCCGCGAGCACCGCCAGCGACTCCGGCACAGTGAGATTCAGCGGCGGCAGGGAGTGTGCCCGCAGGATCGAATACCCGCCCGACACTCCGTGGTCGGCATAGATCGGGACCCCCGAGCGCTGGAGGGACTGGATGTCACGCTCAATCGTGCGCTTCGACACCGCGAACTCCTCCGAGAGCCGGGCCGCCGACAACGGCCGGCGTGATCCCCGCAGCAGATCGACCAGTGCGTACAACCGCTCGACTCTCCTCATGGAGTTCGAGTCTCCCCCGGTCTCAGGTCAGGTGCGCGCGCGTCCCGGTCACCGACCACACCTCACGGATCAACCCATCTTCCGTGAAGTCGAAGACATCGATCCCGCCCGCAGCAATCTTCCCGACCTGCACGTTCCACAGCATGCGCCCGTGCACGCCGGCTACGGCCCGCGCGACCTCGGTGAACAGCACACCTGGATGCTGCTCGCGATACCAATCTAGGAACCGAGCGAAACTCTCGGCGCCCAGCACGTCGTCACCCGGGTTGGACCCATCCGACTCGGAGATCATGAAATGAATCCGGAAATCCTCACTGCAGATCCGACGCGCGATTTCACCGCCTGAGTTCCACATCTCCAACCACACCGCAAGCGCCGCATCCGCAGCAGCCGAGTTTGTATCCATCATGTTCGCGTTCTCGTTCATGACACCAGCGTCAGGCACTGTCGCGACAACGGTATGTCGGCGTTTGTGTGCCACATTGAGGGCACGACGCAGCACCGGATCCAGCTTCCGATCCTGCGGACGGCGTGCGTTCACGCGACCGGAACGACAGGTCGCCGACCGGGATCCGCCAGCTCCGATGAGACCGTCCAGCTCCATCATTTTCCACTCAAGTTGACGGTTCCCACTACCCGACCGCCGGATCCCTTGAGACCGAACAACTGCGTGTCCTCCTGAGCAGGCGGTCCACTATCCAAGCAAGTCGCGTTAAATGCGTAGACAACGTCACCAACTAGCTGCAAACCGGACCCGTATGTTCTTCACATGAGTAGCCACCCGGTGTTCACTACCGCGCACACTCGGAGTGTGTCGCTGACGATGTATGTGTTTCTGTGGCCGCGCCCGGGTATGGATGAAGCTTTGTCTGCCTATGAGGACGCCGTCCTAGCGCTGGTGCCTGAACACAACGGTGAGGTGTTGCGCCGGGACCGCACCGACGGCACGGGCGGCCGGCCGCTGGAGATTCAGCTGTTCGAATGGGCGTCGTGGGAGGCGATGGATGGCTACATGGTCGATCCACGGCGCACGGCGTTGGCCGCCGAGCGCGACGCCGCCGTCGGCCGCACCGAGATCGTGCCGGTCCAAACCAACCGATAGATCAAGCCGCCCGCCGCTGGGTCGTCTTTGAAGTCAGCGAAGTGATCGGAATTCGACAGGCTGTGGCGTCGCGGCTGCGGTCAGACCGTCAATTCTTCGCGCGTGATGGTTATCGCTCCCCCGGTCAGGTCGACGCGGCCGCCGTTTAGGTGCACGTCGATGTAGCCGCCGCGGGCTGATACCTGGTGCCCAGTCAGGACGGTCTTGTTGAGCTTGGCGGACCAGTAGGCCCCAAGTGTGCAGTGAGCCGAGGCCGTTACGGGGTCCTCGTCGATTCCAGCGGCCGGGGCGAAAAAGCGGGAGACGAAGTCGATGTCAGCCTCTCCAGGCGCGGTGACGATAAGGCCGCGCGCATCGAGCATGGCCAGTGATTCTAGATTGGGGTTGACGCAGCGAACGGCATCGGCTGAGTCGAGTTCGGCGAGCAAGTCAAGTCGTCCCCTCGCCGCCGCCTGAGGCCTAACGCCCAGCGCATCAACGAGTTCCGGCCCAACTGGAACCGGCGTGGGATCGTCACTCGGAAGATTCAACGTGATGCGGTGATCGGGTTGCAGGCGTGCTTCAAGCAGTCCGGCGCAGGTAGCGAATCTCAGCGCTTCGTGACACTCTCCTAATTCCCACAGGATATGAGCGGCCGCCAGGGTGCCGCTGCCGCACAACGTGAGTTCGGTATGCGGGCTGAACCATCGCAGGCCTCGGTGAGGTTGTGCCTGGCGGACGAACGCGGTCGCGGGCAAGTTCACCTCCGCAGCGAGGCGTTGCAGCCACTCCGTCGCGGGCCATTGCGAGTTCAACAGGACTACTGCGTTCGGGTTGCCGGTGAAGGGTCGGTCGGCGAAACAGTCGACCTGGAAGAAGCGCACCTGTCAATTGTGTCCCGCGAGCCACCGGGACGTGTGAGTAAGTGCTGCATCTGGCAACGCGATGATTGCCTTGACGTCCCCTCCCCCGGCGGAATGCCTTGAGCTCACTGGACTTCGGCGGCGCAGGCGCCCGGGTCGGTGGTGGGGTGGAATGGGAGGCGCACTAACGCTGACGGTCTGTGCCCAGCGTTGACGTGTAGTAGGTGACGCCGTTCATCGTCTGTCGGTCATCGTCGGTCTGCGCGATCGTCCCCAACCCGTGGCGAGCGAGCAGCTCGGCCATCGGAGTTGGGACCGACGTCCAGCCGTGTGCCTCTAGGTACGCCCCGACGTCGTGGCGCTCACCCTCAAACCCGATTATGTCGAAGTCGAGTTCGAAGCCGTGGTCGCGCCACTTGGCCGTCGCCTCGCGCATGCGTTCGCGCGCTGCGTTGGGGTCCATGTCGGCGGTATTCGGCACCGCCTCACTCCCGAGTCGGCTGCCTGGCGCGCTCAGCGCAGTGACCGTATCGAGCAGCCCATCCTGGGCCTCCGGTGTGAGATAGCCGAATAGGCCTTCGGCGATCCACACCGTGGGCTTCCTGGTGTCCAAACCCGCTGTCGCCAGCGCCGTCGACCAGTCGTCGCGCAGGTCGACGGCGACCGTGCGCAAGTCAACTTTTGGTTTGGCACCGAGCTTGGCCAGTGTAGTGGTTTTGAACTCGATGACGGCCGGTTGATCGATCTCGAACACCGTCATCCCTGCGGGCCAGTCCAGTCGGTAGGCGCGGGCATCGAGGCCCGAGGCGAGGATTACGGCTTGGCGGATGCCCTCCGCCGCGGCATCCGCACACAACTCGTCGAAGTACCGCGTGCGGGCCGCAATCGATGCGGGCATCTGCGCCAGGCCCCATGGGCTGCCCTCGGCGTCGAGATCCGAGGCGAGGAGCTCGCCGGTAGCCCAGCGGGTCAGAAAGCTCACACCGACCGCGTGCACCAACGGCTCGGCGAAAGGATCGTCGATGACCTCATCCCTGGTGGCGATGGCCCTCGCCGCCGCCGCCATCGTGGCCGTGGCTCCCACTCTGGTGGCCGGACTCCAGGTCTCGTGGGCAGGTCGTGTCATGGTGAACCTCCGAAAGTCGCCTGGATACAGTACAACCCGTGTCCTGGCGCTCCTCCGCCGGCGTCGCTGAGGGTTCCACCGCGATCACATGAACAGGAGTGCGCCGCCGGCTCGAAGACGGCGGATTACCAGTAGGCCGCTCCGTTTTCATCTGATGAATCAGGGTCGGACCTCGTCTGCCCGCCCCTTGACTGGCGAGCTCGTTGAGCCAGGGCCCCTGTCGCGGTGAAACTTTCGATCAATCGCATCGAGGGTGATAGGTGCCCTTGAACGGTCAGGTCGAAGCCCAACCACCCGCCGACCGGGGAAGTCGACGTCGCCTTTCAGCTGACTCGGATCACTAGCTTGCCTACATGTCTTCCATCCGCGAGACGCTGGAATGCCGCTGCCGCATCGTCAAATTCGAAGATTCTGTCGATCACCGGTTGGAGTCTGGAGGTACTCACAGCGCGCACGAGATCCTGCAAATCGGTCCGATCCCCGACAGTGATCGACCGGGTTACCGCACCAGCGCCCTTGAGGAGAAAGTAATCGATTCCCGGGTTGGCCTCGCTGAGGAAACCAATCAGCGTCACCTCTCCGCCGATCGCGATCGCCCGCAATGATTGATCGATGGTGGCGGGCCCGCCGACTTCGACGACGCGATCGACACCACGGCCATTAGTCAGGGCGCGTACCTGCTCACTCCACTGTGAATGGTCGCGGTAGTTGATGATGTCGTCGGCACCCAGCGTTGCCAACGTCTGCGCCTTCTCGTTGCTCGACGTTGTCGCGATGACGCGAGCGCTGAGCAGTTTGGCTAGTTGCACAGCGAAGACGGACACTCCGCCCGAACCAAGGGTCAACACAGTCTGGCCGGCGCGGATCGGCGTTGGGCCGCCCAATGCATTCCAGGCCGTGACACCCGCGCACGGCAGTGTTGCGGCCTGTTCGTCGGATAAGGCGGCTGGTATGGCAACCACCGATTCCCGGGATACCACCTTATATTCGGCGAGCCAGCCATCCTGCCCACTGCCGTAGCTGTCCGTGTCCGCGGTGGCCGGTAGCGGGCCGCCAAACCACCTCGGTTGGAACAAGCTCACGACGCGGTCACCTGGGCGGTAGTCGTCAACGCCTTCACCGACCTCGACCACTTCAGCGGCGGCGTCGCTGCACGGCACCAGACCAGACTTGCTATCACGCATGTAGCGTCCCAGCGGGATCGCGACGTCGCGGTAGTTCAGTGATACCGCACCGATTTTGAGCAACAGTTCGCCGCGCTGCGGCGACGGGACAGGCTCGTCGTGCACCTCGAGACCGTCGAGTCCGCGTGAGTTATCGAACCGGTATACACGCATCGTGGCCTTCCGTTCCGTCGTCGGCGGTGGTACGAGAACTGCCCGATTCAAACAGCCGAGGTACGCAATCGATTCCTCGATGCGAGCTAAGGCTGCGTCAGCACAGCCATCTTGCCCAACAGCCCAACCGCGACGAGCTCGCTGCCGGCTCGGCGCCGTAGTCGAGCGGGCGATCGCTCAGCTTTCCGCTGGGTTACTGTAGAAGTCGCCCTTCCGATTTCGCTATTTTCTTGTGCGTGAAGGACTGCTCGTGAAAGTTGAGACGATATCGGTCAGCCCGGAGGCTGCCCCGAACAAGTGGCCTTGCGCCAATCGGCAGCCGGCCATCAAGACGGTCTCCGCCTGCTCGACGGTTTCGATCCCTTCTGCGATCACCTTGAGCCCCAGTGCTTCGCATAATCGGATGACCGACTGGTAGAGCGTCAGGTTTCGTCCCGGCTGGACGCCCGCCGCGAGGCCGCGGTCGAGCTTGACGACTTGCACGGGCAGCTCGTGCAGGTAGGCCAGTGAGTTGAATCCAGTGCCGAAATCGTCCAAGGCCACCCCGATGCCCAGTTCGTTCAAACGTCTGATGGCGGCCGCTCCCTCGGCGAGATCGACGATGGGAACGGTCTCGGTGATTTCCAGGACGAGCCGATGCGGCGACAAGCCATGCCGCGCGAGTGTGCGGCTGACGGCGCGTTCGAAATCACGGCTGCCCAACCGGGCGGCGCCGATGTTGACGTGAAGGCTCAGATCGACGCCCGCGTTTTGGATCTGCTCACAGGCCTGATCGAGCACCAGGGCATCGAGCTGGGCGCCCATGCCGTTGGCTTCGGCAAGTGAGACGAAGGTTTGGGGAGGAATCTGCACCCCGCTGGGCGCCGTCCACCGCGCCAGTGCCTCGACCGCGACCGGCGTGCCGTCTGGCAGGGTCACCACGGGCTGATACTTGAGCTGAAAGCCCGGCGGCGCAGCGTCATTCGCATGGCGCAGCGCCGTCGTGAAGTCTTCTGAAGCACTGAACGCCGGGCGGTACACCACGGCAGTGTCTTTGCCCAGCCGCTTCCCGGTATACATCGAGATATCGGCTTGCCGGAGCAGATCGTCGGAGGTCGGCGGACCGTCGTGGTAACCGCGACTGACCAGGCCCATGCTCGCACGCACCCGCACCGATGTCCCATGCACCGAGAACGGACTTCGAAGAGCCACCCGGAGCTGGTCGGCGACCATCTCCGGTGCGTCGACAGCACCGGTGGTGAGGACGGCGAACTCGTCTCCCCCGATCCGCGCTAACGTGTCGGACTGGCCGAGGCAATCTTGCAGACGCGCACTGATCGCGCACAGCAACTCGTCGCCGGCCGCATGCCCGAAACGGTCGTTGACCTCTTTGAAGTCATCGATGTCGACGAAGATCAAGACGAACGGGCCGCCGCGGATGGCTTCGTCCAGCCGTTCGGCCAACAGCAATCGATTCGGTAGGCCGGTCAGTGCATCGTGGTGGGCCTGGTAGGCAAGGCGGCGTTTCGCGGCGACAAGCTGTTCGGTCAGCATGCGTTGCACGCGCATAGCCACCAAGTAGCGGGTCGCGACAAGCAACGCCAACGCCAAGTAGGTGCTGGCGAAGAGGGGGTCAATCCGTCGTCCGACCAGCACTTGAAAGGTGAGTAGGGTCGTGCTGCCCATGAACCCCACATAGGGCAGGGTCAGCCGTGCCCAGTTGGTTGGCTGTTCGTCGTCGTCAGGGCGGGGTCGCGAAGGCAGGACGATCAGGCTCCATGCGATCAACAGCGGAGCTAGCACGAATCCGACGCCGACCCACAGATCCAGCGTCGTCACGCCGACGCTCCGCAGATAGGCGAGCAGCCTGTCCGAGGAGGTGAGGGTAATCACTGCGGCCGCAAGAAGCATGTAGTTCGCCCGGCCCGGCCGGTACGGCGGGTACCACATCGCGAGGAGGACCGCGCCCACCACCGTGATGAGTTCGACAGCGGCGATCCCCCAAACTACAACGGTATTGGTCGACCGCGGCAGCGCGGCGCCGTCCATGGCGCCTAAGCGGGCGACGTACACCAAGTGGAAGAACGCGAGCGCGCTCACTAGTCCGTCGAGAACGGTCGTGATGACCCCCGGCCACATGCGCGACGGGGTGCGGGCGTCGTGATCATGGCCCGCGCGCACCAGCAGCAGCATCGCGACGACGAACAAGACTCCTGCCGAAAAGTAGCCGACGACGGCAGGCACCGGCGCGGTCCCGCCGGTGTGGGCGGCACCGCCCAGCTGCGAGAGAGACTCGGCGGTCAGGAACGTGGCTATCGCCGCCAGAAGGGCGACCCGCCACCACCGGGAGAGGCCTGCCACCCGCCCCACGACGACAAGCCCAACGAGTAATGCGCCGATACACAGCGTTGCCTCGAGGGCCAACTGCACACGTTGCGCGATCGCAACTCCCCACGGGGCGAGCGCGTTCAACGCTGCCGCCGCGACGGCGACGATAGAGAGCCCGAAACCCAGGCGGCGACTCTGAAACGGCAACGCTTCCCCTCCGACCCGCGGCGTTGACGCTCAATCCTTGCAGAACACGTTGACCGCTGGACCGTTATCGCTTACCTGGCCAACCCCCGACGTTCGATCAAAAAGTGACCTATTGGCAGAAGACCCGCGGTCAACCCGCGCGGTGTGGACATCCCCAAACACGACAGGCCGGCAATGCATTTAAATTCGAAATATCGAAACCTGTTCCACCACAGCGGAATTCATAGTTAATCTTCGCTCTGGCCGAATCTCTCGTGCAGCCTGAAGGCCACCCGCCGTATCCGTTGCTAGCCCATTGTCAAGATCGCGCCCGCGGCGACGCCGATCACTGCCACCAGGGCTACCAAGATCACCGTGATCGCCGCGCGCACGATCTCTTCTTCCGTGAGTCGCCAGCGCGGCCTCAAATCGGCGAGAACGATGTCTCCTCGACAGGCAATAGCGTTGATTCTT
Organism: Mycobacterium sp. E342; assembly: GCF_001667665.1. NCBI lineage: Bacteria > Bacillati > Actinomycetota > Actinomycetes > Mycobacteriales > Mycobacteriaceae > Mycobacterium > Mycobacterium sp. E342. The sequence goes on along the minus strand of NZ_LZJM01000201.1, from coordinate 32,154 downwards.
GCGACCGCCGAAGTGAGATCGTCATGCCCGTAGGCCGCGTCGTCCTCGACTGGCTGGTGCGAAGCGATTGCGGTCGTCATATCAGCCCCCCAGGCTTGCGGATGCCGATCGGCGTCATTTTGGGACGTAAGCTTTGGACTTCTCAAATCCAATGGTACGAGTGCGAAAATCACGATTATTGCGGTAACGATTCTTAACAGTCACAGCAAAGAGTCGTGCTCCGCGCCAACCATGCTTGGTTGACGGTGGGCCCTACCGCTGCCCCACCTCGCCGTGTGAGCCGGGAGGCGCCTCGGCCGACCACGCCGCCAACAGTTGCCGAGTTGCTGAACGCGTGTCGCGCGGCTTTTCCTTGAAGGGCCCATGGCTTTCCTGAAGTGTTGAGCGCATGCAACGCAGCGCCCTCATCCGCACCTTTGCCGCTCTACGGTTCACTACCGGCCTCACCGCGTGGTTGGCCCCGAACACGACGGGCCGGCTCATGGGACTCAATTCCGGCCGCGACCAGCCCTTCACTACGCAACTTTTCGGCTCGCGTGAGCTGACGTTGGCAGTCGCGATCACCGACGGGGCTTCGCCGCGGCTGCGGACGCGCGCGCTGCAACTAGACTGCTCACCGACGTGCTTGACGTCATCGCTGCCGTACGCGGCGTCCGGGCGCGCACCTTGTGCCCCAGCGGCGCCCTCGTAGCCGGAGGCGGCGCGGCGCTGTTCGCCGGCCTGGGAGTCACGGCACTCTACGATCGAGAACTGTCGCCCGTGCCTGCGTATAGCAGTTAAGGTGCGGCCTATCGCGCAGCCCTTGCTTCACTGCGCCCGTCCAACCTGAGCGGCCCGTGCCGTGTTGTAGCATTGCGCTACAAGGCGTAGCATTCTGCTACAGGAGGTGGCCGATATGACGAACGTCGCCGACCGCGTGACCAGGGTCGCCGCCGACCTGGTGGAGAGCGCTGCTGCCGAGGGGGCCCGCCAAAGCCGCTCTGCCAAGCAGCAACTCGATCATTGGGCTCGGGTTGGCCGGGCGGTGTCGAGCCACCAGACGGCCTCGCGTCGCCGTGTCGAGGCCGCCCTTGCCGGCGATCTGGACACGAGCCAGCTGTCTGGGGATGAGGGGCTCGTCTTCAATGCAGAGATCTCGGCCGCTATTGAGGAGTCGCTCACCACCGCCCATTACGGTGACCTGCTCTCAGCGCGGGGCATCACGACAGTGGCGCTGAACGACGACGGCGAGATCGTCGAATACCGGCCCGACGGCACTACCTCGGTGATCGATGTCGACGGATGAGCCATGACTTCGCGCGGCGCCGGTGAAGCGGCTCGACCTCGTCGTCGGTCCGAACGGCGCTGGTAAGTCGACGTTCATCGCGTTCACGTTGGCGCCGTTGTTGCCACGCAGCGTGTTCGTTAACGCCGACGAGATCGCCAGGCAGCGTTGGCCCGACGATCCAGCTGCGCACGCCTACGATGCGGCGCGCATCGCTGCAGATACCCGCGCCAAGCTGATCGAGGCTGGCGTCTCGTTCATCGCTGAGACCGTCTTCTCCCATCCGTCGAAGCTGGACCTGATCCGCTCTGCCCACGATGCGGGATACGTCATCGCTCTGCATGTGATGCTGATCCCCGAGGGCCTCGCCGTCGAACGCGTGCGGCGGCGCGTCCGCCACGGCGGTCACGACGTCCCCGAGGACAAGATCCGGGAACGGCACCGCCGATTATGGCAGTTGGTGACCGATGCGATCGAGATCGCCGATACCGCAACGATCTACGACAATTCACGCCGCAAGGGCCCTCGAATTGTTGCGCAGCTGACCGCGGGCACGATCATCGGCGCACCGACATGGCCGGCGTGGGCGTCCGAGAAGCTATCCCGACGCTGGCCGGGTTAAGCGCGCTTGGCTCAAGCCGTCCACGATCAGCTCGGACGAAGGTTGATGATCGCTGTGGAGATCGCTTTCAGGCACCATGACGTCGCGCCTGTCAGCAATCGAACTCGCCGGGAATCGACTTCACTTTCATTCGGCCGCTGCCACGCGGCGATGGGCGGCCACTCCCTTTCCACATCTCGACTAGTCTGTCTAAGGCGTATCGAGGGCAATGCGGTGGAGATTGAATATCGCGGGTTATCAATAACCCAAGCCGTTTTTGTCAATGGAGAATCGGACGTTCCTCGTCTTCACGCTACAAATTGTGTCGCGTGAATCCTCAGAGCGTTCAAGGGGCCGACTCAACGACGTCTACGCCGCGCTGGCCGACGGGCTCCAGATCGAGCTTTCGGATCGAGCCACCCACCTATGGTCGGCAGCAATGCGCCGACGTCGGCCATTAGGTTGACTATTCGCTTTTCTCGACGGCTTTTCGATGCCGACAAGGTCGGTTGCTGTGCGCATTCCAAATGATCCGGTAACAATTGGCGGAACATCGGTATCGCTGCGTGTGATCAGGAGAGTTGACGACATGGGTCTGGGCTTGCTGGGCCGCGGCGGGCGCCGGAGGGCTCGCAGGAATCGATCGTCGGATGTGCTCCGACCGCAATGTCGAGCAGGTCGAACTCAAGGGCGCCTGTCTGGGTATGGCACAGCGTCTGGTTGAGGTCGCCCGAGATGTAGACCTTGACCGTATTCGATGCCGAGACGAATGAGGGTCTCGAGCTGGCTGGCTGTCTCAACCGCCTCGGCCACCAATTTCGCGTGCAGCTCCGACGCCAGCGCGTTCAGGGCGATCACCAACGCACGCTTAACGGGATCGTCGTCGATGCCGGCGATCAACTCCCCGTCGATCTTGATGATGTCCGGACGTAGCCGCAGCAGTTGGGTGAAGCTGGCGTATCCGGCGCCGGCATCGTCGACTGCCACCCCTATGCCGCGATCACGCAGAGGTTTGAGACCCGGGCCAAGGTCATCGGGAAACGGTTCGTGCTCGGTGATTTCCAGGACCAACGCCCGATCCTGGGCCGCCAGCACGTCTTGAATCTCCGGCTCCAGTGTGGCGCTCGGGCTGAGATTGACGGTGACCGGGCAATCCCCGGGAATGCGTTGAGCAGCACTCAGGACGGTGTGCAAAGCGGCGCGTTCTAAATCCAGACCGCGGCCCAGGCGCCGGGCAGCGCTGAACCATTGCGTTGGGGTCAACTCCGACGATGCGGGAAAACGTATCAACCCTTCGTAGGCAATCGTCGTGCCGCTCGCCAGATGGACGATTGGTTGGAAGACCGCGCTCAGCGCGCTCGGCTGAGCCAGGACTGCGTCCAGGCGGTGCCGCAGCCCCTCGGTCTCCACTGCTTCGGGCAACATCACCGAGGCGATGAATCGCGCCGTGAGGGCGCGTTGCCCGCGATCCTCGCTGTCGGTCATCACGTGGGTCAGCAGCGTGGAGAGTTGTGATTGGGCGCCGATCACCGCGGAAACGAACTCACTGATGTCGAGCATCGCGTCGACATCGGCGTCAGTGAACGCACCGGGCGTCGTCGCGGCCAGCAGCAGCGAACCGATGGCTTCGTCGTTGTACATGAGGGGAATCGCGGCCCAAGACCGTGTCCCCCATTGCTTGTTCATCGCACGAACGCGTGGTGACAGTCGTCGGTCTACGAGGGCATCGGCTATCAGCTTGGGGTGTTTCTCACGCGCCGCGAGACCCTGAAAACTGCTCTGTTTGGGCACTACGAAACCCGGTGTAGACGCGAGCACGCCGTGTCCGGAAACGGTCACGTAAGCGTTATCGGAGGCGCGAAGTAGAGTGACGGCCGCTCCATCGGCATTCTGCATGAACGCGCAAGCCTGCTCCGCAACGCGCCCCATCAGAGACGCCGGATCCATCGACGCGGCCAGTGTCTGAACCAGGCTCTCCACATTCACCCCCGTTTCCCGGCGACGTGTGAGGGTTGCGAAAATACGATACCGACCGTGCACCCAATCCCGGGCGCTATTTTGGATTTGGACCTAATGTCTGCAAGGAATCGGCATTTCACCGCAAAAGCAGGCAGCGACGGACCTGGAGCAAGCCAGCAGCGGACAACGCCGACGATGGTGAGTGCCGCCACCGTACCTAAGTGACATACCTTGGGTGTGCGAAGCACTCGGTGTCGAGTAGGGCGGGCGACGCTGCCCGGTGGAAGGATCTGCGCGTGAGAACAGGGCTGACGGCGGGCGTCGCGCTTGGGACTACCGGCGTGGTCGGCTGGGCCGCCGCGCGGGAAATCACCACTCGCATCGGGCGAAACCCCGACCCCTTCCCGCGCGAACAGCTGGTCGTCGAACCCACCGGGGAGCGCGTCACGATCCCTCGCCCTGACGGTACCGAGCTGCATGCATTGGTGGCCGGCGAAGGCCCGCCGGTGCTCCTGGTCCACGGCTACAGCGCCAACGTTCTGGAGTGGAACCTGGTGTGGGATGAACTGCAAGCCCGCGGGTTTCGGGTCATCGCGTTCGACCAGCGCGGCCACGGGCGCTCGACCCTAGGCTCCGACGGAGTCGGATCAGAGCCCATGGCAGCCGACTTAGCCGCTGTCGCAGAGCATTTCGATCTTCGCGACGCTGTCCTGGTTGGCCACTCGATGGGCGGGTTCGTCACCATCCGCGCGATGCTCGATCACGTCGGCTTGGCGGCACGGCTGCGCGGTCTCATCTTGTTCGCCACCTGGGCGGGCCGCATCCTGGACGAGGCGCCGCAGAACCGGTTGCAGATCCCCTTGCTGCAACTCGGCATCATGCAGCGGTTGATGCGCAACGAGACCGTCGCGACGCTGTTCGGCGCCGCGCAGTGCGGAGCGCGTCCGTCGCCGGCCATGATCTCGGTGTTCGTCGAATTCTTCAACAAGCACATGCAGGAGCACGGGCCGCTACTGCCGATCGTGCGGGCGTTCTCGCGTGAGGACCGGTATCCACGACTGGGCGAAATCACGACACCGACCGTGGTGATGGTCGGCACCGCCGATCGCACGACACCGCTCAGCCATTCGCGCCGGCTCGTTGAGGGCATTCCCGGTGCGCGGCTCGTCTCGGTGCCCGACGCCGGGCATCTGTTGAATTGGGAGGCGGCTGACGAGCTCGTCGAGGCTGTCCAATCGTTTGCTCCGCAACGCGTTTAATTTCGCCCGCGGCGATGCAACGCCGACGCAGCTGGGCATCCACGGTTTAGATTTTCCGATTCTGCGGATAGTGCGATCCCGCGCGAGAATCGCCACGCCGAGCGGCAATTGAGGGTTGCATCAGCGCGATCGCGCAGGCCGGTGGGATGGGTTTGCCGCTAACGCTGACGGTCTGTGCCCAGCGTTGACGTGTAGTAGGTGACGCCGTTCATCGTCTGTCGGTCATCGTCGGTCTGCGTGATCGTCCCCAACCCGTGGCGAGCGAGCAGCTCGGCCATCGGAGTTGGGACCGACGTCCAGCCGTGTGCCTCTAGGTACGCCCCGACGTCGTGGCGCTCACCCTCAAACCCGATTATGTCGAAGTCGAGTTCGAAGCCGTGGTCGCGCCACTTGGCCGTCGCCTCGCGCATGCGTTCGCGCGCTGCGTTGGGGTCCATGTCGGCGGTATTCGGCACCGCCTCACTCCCGAGTCGGCTGCCTGGCGCGCTCAGCGCAGTGACCGTATCGAGCAGCCCATCCTGGGCCTCCGGTGTGAGATAGCCGAATAGGCCTTCGGCGATCCACACCGTGGGCTTCCTGGTGTCCAAACCCGCTGTCGCCAGCGCCGTCGACCAGTCGTCGCGCAGGTCGACGGCGACCGTGCGCAAGTCAACTTTTGGTTTGGCACCGAGCTTGGCCAGTGTAGTGGTTTTGAACTCGATGACGGCCGGTTGATCGATCTCGAACACCGTCATCCCTGCAGGCAGTCCAGTCGGTAGGCGATCCAGCTCTGACTTCAACGATGGTGCGCATCTGCTGGGCAGCTTGTCTCATGACGACGCATTGACGTCCGCTCCCCGGCGACGTCGCGCGGGAGCAGTATGCAGAAATCGAATACAACGGATTACTAGTGTTGTGCTGCAGCATTTTTCAAGCTATCCGCCCATGCCGATAACTTGTGGTCTCAGATCGAGTTCTCTCATGCGGGCTTACGGCCACGCGCCGTATCCGCTGCTAGCCCATTGTCAAGATCCCGCCCGCGGCGATGCCGATCATCGCCACGAGAGCTACCAAAATCACCGTGATCGCCGCGCGCATGATTTCTTCTTCGGTGGCGCGCCAGCGCGGCTTCAATTCGGCGAGAACAGTTTCCCCGCGACAGCCAAAAGCGTTAACTCTGGCGATCGCCAAAGTGACATCGTCATGCGCGTGGAGCGCATCTTTCTCGACTGGCTCGTGCGCTGCGATTGCGGTCGTCATATCAGCCCCCTAGGCTCGCGGATGCCGATCGGCGTTGTTTGAGGTCGAAAGCTTTGGATCTCGCGTAATGCAATGATAAGAGGGAGAAAATCACGATTTCGGTAACGATCCTTAACGGTCACAGCACAGAGTCATGCTCCGCGCCAACCGTGCTCGGCTGACAGCGCCCCTACCGCTACGCCACCTCGCCGTGGGGTCGGAGTGGGCGCTTGAATTGTGCAGAAATAACTCGCATCACAGCATTACTGGGCGATGCCATGCTCGCGGCCCAGAAGAGCCAGTGATTCATCCGGCGAACCAATTCAGGTCCGCACCGAGGAGAGGTGACCACAACGGTGCTAGCTCCGCGATTCGGAAAACAGAGCCAACTCTGCGTGTATGGTGCGGCCGAACTTGGACCGCATGAGCCGGTGTGCCGAAGGCACCAGCACGCCATGCAGAAAAGGATATTTCTGCCGCAGCAGACGTGCCGCCTTCTGGTATTCAGCGCCCTCTAGCAGACGTGCGCGGCCAGATAGCGTGGATCCGATCGGCTTGCCCGATGCCCTTGCCCGGCAGAATTCGACACTCGGATTGTGGCGAATTCTGCGCACCTTGACAGCCCGTTCGAAACTTCGAAAATAGGCGTGGTCGCCGTCTACCACGATGCTGACCGGGCTGGAGCCCACTGTGCCGTCTTTGCGAAAGGTCGTGAGGCTGATGGTCTTTTGGCGCACGAATGGCGCCAGCATCGGATTACTCGTTGTGCCAACAGATCCCAGAACGTAGCCGAGCTGACGCAACCGCAGCACGAGCGCAAGAACCAAGGCAACGGAAATCACAGCGAGCACCCACGCTTGGCCGATGGAGCCGCCCACGTCCAGGTCCACAATGTGGTTCACCGTGTGCACGGTGTTCGCCACCAGGAATCCGGCCAGCGCCGTGGCCAGCGTGTCGGCCCAAATCAGGGCGAGCAGCAGGGTGAGCCCCAGGCCCACCTGAAACGCGCCCACGTCATGCAAGAAGTGCCGGTGCGCATCAAATTCGACAGCATCGGCGAACGAATTCGGATCGACCAGGCACCAGATCCCGATCCCCACGGTGGCGACCCCTACGGCCGCCGTCACCGCAATCAGGAAGATCCGCGCCGGTGTACTCAATCGATTCATGATGCCGCCCTTCCGACAGTGCTTTCTTGCCTCTGCTTGCTAGACGGAATAGGACATCGGTATGTGACATGACGTACGAGGGTGCTGCGCTCAGCGGCTCACGCGGAACCGTTTGAGCCGCGACGTCGCTCCGGATATCAATTCGACCCGGCTTTTGGGCAATTGAAGGTGGGCTGCCAGTAGCCGGGTGACGGCATCGTTGGCCTTGCCGTCAACCGCCGGCTCCCGAACGTAGATGGTCAGCTCACCATCCCGGCCAACCTCGACTAGGGGGCCCTTGCGACTGCCGGGTTTGACCCTGACGACGACGGAGTCGGTCATGCCGCGTAACGCTACCGGTCGGCGGGCATGATTCCCCCGTCGAATCTCGCTTGCACTTCCGCACCTTGAAGCGGTACCAGCGCCACGCTATTGACGGGTGGTGCACCAGTGCTGGCAGCACGGCTAGAGGGTGGAAGTAGGTGATGCGCTCGATCCCTTTGCCGTCACGCAGCCGGAGCCGGTTGACGTTGGGCCATTCGAGTACGTCGCCTCCGAGGCTGGCGGGGAGCCGAAATTCGATGAAGACGATGTCGTCGTCGCCGCTTCACCCCGACTGCGGACGCGCGCGCTGCAGCTAGGGCTGCTGACCGATTTACTGGACGTCATCGCTGCCATTCGCGGATTCCGGGCCCGCACGCTGTCGTCTGCCGGTGCCATCGTCGCCGGGGGTGGCGCGGCACTGTTCGCCGGCCTGGGAGTCGCCGCGCTGAGCGGCCGAGAAGAGTCGGCGTTGCGTTCGGCGTAGCACTGACGGTGCTGCCCACCGCGCAGCCTTGCCTCACGTGTATTGCCAATTTTGTTGCCTAGCAAGTCATTTTCGGTGCTGGCGCGGACGCCGCCGATTGCAGCTTGTTAAAATCGGGGTTCGCTTGCTGATGAAACGAAGCGAAGGGCTCGCAGGAAAAAGCACGTGGCTTGCGGTTGACTGTGACTCGAGCGCGGGGGCGCCCGCGAGAGGCGACGGCCCTTCGCGCGGCAAAGCGGCAGTTCGCCATGCATGGCTATGACAAGACGACCCTGCGGGTGGTCGCCGACGATGCGCGAGTAGATCCGTCGATGGTCCTCTATCTCTTCGGCTCGAAGGCGGCACTGTTTCGGGAGTCGATGAAGTTGGTGCTGCCGTCTGACCTGCTCACTACAGAGCTCGCGCAAAAGGACGACGACTTGGGCTGCCGCGTGGTGCGGGCCTACCTTCGGCTCTGGGAGCAACCCGATACGGCAGCGAGCATGGCGTCGATGGTGCAATCCGCGACGACGAACAGCGATGCCAACGATGCATTTCGCGGGTTCCTGTACGACTACCTGTTCACTGCGGTTTCCAGCACTTTGGGCGGTGGTGAAGAAGCGCGACTGCGTGCGATGCTGGCCGCGACCAACCTCGTCGGCACCGCGATGCTGCGGTACATCATGCGTGTGCCGCCACTGTCGACGCTCGGGGTGGACGAGGTGGTCCGGTCGGTGGGGCCCGCAGTGCACCGGTTCTTGACCGTTCCGGCCGAGGACCTGGGGCTGGACCTGCCGTCGTAGTAAGCCGGCCAAGCGCCGACGCGGCGGCGAATGTCTCGACTACACCGCGGTCGCCTCGACGATGCTCAGCGGCGATACCGTGTCGACGACGCGGTTCAACCGGAAGCCGGCTCGGCTGAACAGCCGACCATATTCGTCCGCGGTGCGTTCGCGCGCGCCGGCGACGACCAGCATTTCGATGTCCACCCACTTGCCGTGGAAGTCGCGGTCGTTGTCAGGAATGACAAACTCGCAGAGCAACAGTCGTGCGCCGGCGCGGGTCGCGGTGCGGACGTTTTTCAGGATTCGGACCGCGTCTTCCTCGGGCCAGTCGTGGATGACGTTTTTGAGCACATACGCGTCGCCGCCCTCCGGCACCGAATCGAAAAACGAACCCTCCTCGATTCGGACGCGGTCGTCGACACCGTACTTGCGAAATAATTCGTGAGCGTCCGCCACGACCTGCGGAAGATCGAACAGCACACCGCGCGAATTCGGGGCCGTCTCCAGGATCGCCGCCAACAGCCGACCGTGTCCCCCACCGACATCGACGATCGTGCCGAAAGCGCTGAAGTCGTAAGCCGCGGTCACGGGCACGGTCGCGAACTCGGACACGTTGGTCATGGCCGAGTTGAAAATCTCCCCTAGCTCCACTTCGTCAGCTAGGTACTCGAAGGCCGGTTTCCCGCGAACCTCGGGGACCACCGCGTTCCCGCTCCGGATCGCGTCGGTCAGGTGGCTCCAGTGCTCGCGGTGTTGGGGCGACCCAACCCACCGCGCCATCCCGGCCATCGACACGGGCGCATCGGTGCGCAGAGTGTCCGCGAGCGGGGTGAGTGCATAACGCCCGTCGCTGCGCTGGCGGAAAATCCCGATGCCGATCAACGCGCGCATGAGCCGACTCAGAGCGTCGGCGTCCGCGCCGACTTGGTTCGCCAGGTGCTCACCGGACAGCGGGCCATCCGCCAGGGCGTCCGCCACGCCGAGATCCGTAGCAGACGTAATCGCTTGAGCAACCCACGCATTCAGGATCAACTCCATCATCACCGCTGCAGGCGGAGCGAAGCGTTGGCGCAACCGCGACAGGCGATGACGGACCTGTTCAACGGCTAGCGCGACCTTGACCGGTGGAACCTTGGACGTCAAGTGACTTCCTTTCTCATTCGATTCGCCACGATTGACGGGCTCTGCGGCTGAATTCTCTGTAAGGACTATGCCTGCAAGTCAGCCCTATTTCAATGGCTATTGAAATAGGGCTCGGATCCCTCTACAGTTTGGGCAGGGGCCGGATGAATGGAGTCGTCATGTCACGTCTAGCCACAAAGGTCGCCGTTGCCGCGATCCTCGTGTTTACTGCTGTAACTGCTACCGGATGCCTCCCCACGGCCAGCGTGGAACCGCCCCTCGGCGTCGCAGCCGGATAAGGGTGCGTCGCGCCGAAAGGCCTAGCGGCACTTCGTGAAGCACGCCCTCCAACGAGCGCCCCACGCCGTTGGATCCGTGCGCCACCGCGGGCCGGGTCAGCGGGCAGATGAACTACGGCCATGTCTGGCGTCGTGCACGAGTACGGGGTTACAGTGGAGCTCTCGGTCGCACCAATAGCGCGCGAATCAATTTCGGTACGGGCGGTGATGAACACAATGACCGGCACACTGCACAACGAACATCTTCAGCACGACCACATGCACGGAGCGGGATGCGGTCACGTCGCGATCCCGCATGGTGACCACGTCGACTACGTCCACGACGGTCACGTTCATCGGCAGCACGAGAACCACTACGACGAATGCGAGCCGGCTGGCCACACGGTGCACGAGCACCACGATCATCGGCACGGCGACGGATGTGGCCACGTCGCGATCCCCCACGGGGACCACGTCGACTATGTGCATGACGGCTGTCGGCACGCCGCGCACGACGGACATTACGACGAGCACTGACGCCCAATTTCAAAGGGGGCTCAGCGCTCGCTGTCTTGCACAGCTCCGGCATCCGCTGCCGCCCACGCGTTAGGAGACGAGCAGGAGCGCTGTCGTGATGAGCATGACGGCGGCGGTGACGCCGTGGACGCCCCAGGCGATCGACTTGGAGCCGCCGTTGCGCAACACGATGGCCGCGTCGGCGAGCGGAATGATGGTGGCCGCCAACATCACCCAGCCGACCAGATGGGTCGCGCCCGCGACCATCAAAATGATGACGACTAGCCCCGAGGCGATGTCGCGCACGCCCTTGACGCTCAAATACGCGCCCGCACCCGGCCGGTCCGGATCGGGCAGCACCCCGTAGCCGGCGGCGGCGATACGCGGCGCGACGAGGAAGCGTGCGCCGATCAAGATGATGCCCGCGGCGAGCAGTCCGGCGAGCGAGTAGCCGATGATGGTGATGGTCATGTCGAGCACTCCTGGGTTTCGTCAGTGAATTGATGAGAACGAGGTCGGGTCAAGCAGTGTCGTCTGGACGTCGACGATGTCGCCGATGTCGAAGCCGGCCATGTCGGCGGCGAATTCCGCGCTGGCCATGATGTGGCCCGTGAGTTGTTCGAGGTCTGCGCCCGGTGGGTAGCGGATCAGCGCGACGAGTCGGTTTGAACCGCCGCTTTGCTCGGTCCACACACCGGGGGTGGTCACCCCGAATGTCTCGAAGGTCGCGAGATGGCGGGCCCAGTGCACCGTTGCATACTGCTCCAAAGCTGCTGGCGATCGCAGAGTGTAAATCCTGAGCTGAAACATCGAACTCTGTTCCCCTTCAATCGAACTCGGCCGGTTATGGGCTCGTCAGATCGCCAGCGCCACGCACAGGGCGGCTACCGCCAGACCTTCCAGCACCGCGCGGGCATCGATGACGGAGTCCCACTTTGCTTGCAGCACACGTCCGCTCGGGAGTGGTTGTCCGGCGTCGGCGGCCGCTGTCAGTTGGCGATTGATGGGCACACTGACCTTTGTGTAGAGCCCAACCCAGACCAACAGCAACACCAGTGCGGCGGCCGCCGCTATCGCCTGCGGCCAGTGCGCGGCGACGGTGGCCAGCACCGCGCTCGCCGCGGCGGCGACGATCCCGAGCACCCCAGGCATGGGCATTCGCCGGTCTCCGTATCGATGCACCCTCCCCATGACCGCGACCAACGCGTCGTTGTCGATGGCCGCCAGCGCCGGCCGCAACACGATCGCGCAGAACACATCGGTGCCGTAGACCACCGCGGTGCCCAGCACCGCGAGCAGTGCGACCGCACGCGTGAGGAAATCCAGGGCCATTTCGTTACTCCTCTTGCTCGCAGCTGCTAGCAACGCTAACCGCTCGCGTCGAGCGCAGTCAATAGCGGCGCTAGTATTTCTAGTCGTGCTACCATCTGGGCATGGCTATCGAGGATCGTCGGGAGCGTGAGCGAGCCGCCCGGCGGCGGCTGATCGTCACCACGGCCCGCAGGCTCGCCGAGGCCGAAGGCTGGGACGCCGTCACCACTCGTCGACTGTCGACCGAAATCGAATACAGCCAACCTGTGTTGTACAAGCACTTCACCGGCATGGAACACATCGCTGACGCCGTCGCCGTCGATGGCTTCGGCGAACTCGCAGACGCCATTCGGGCCGCCCGCTCGGGCGAGGGTGGGGCCGCCGACGTCCTCACCCGGATCGCCCAGGCCTATCTGGACTTCGCCCGCGATAACCCGGCCGTATACGACGCGATGTTCACCCGCGCGACCACCTTGCGCTTCGCCGCCCAAGACACACCGCCTCAGCTGGCGGCAGGGTTCGCCGAGCTGCGCCACGCGGTCTGCCTGGTCGCAGATGAGCGGGATGCCGACGCCCTCACCGAGGTGTTGTGGGCCGCACTGCACGGACTGGTCAGCCTTACCCGCACCGGACGGCTACGACCCGGCTACGAATCGGAACGTCTTCAGCTGCTCGTCAGGCAGTTCACCGGCGGGCGAGGATCGACGCCGTAGCCCAAATCGGGCATCTCATCCAGCGCGCTTTTGTTTGCTGATAGTGCGCTCGCACCACTAGACGCAGCGCTGCTATGTGTGCCGGGAACTCCCTCAAACATGTTGCGGGGTAAGCAATTCCGGGTCTTTGAGAATCTCGGCTCCTGCTATCGGAAACTCTTTGCAAGCCGCGTGCGGGTGATTGTTGAGGCACCGACGCGGAAACCCAATTTGGTTACGGCACCGTGAGTCCAGCGACTCGTTCCTACTGGCCGGCCGGCGGTACCACGGGCGGCCGGCATACATTGGCTCCGGGGTCCCACCACCAGCCGTTGTCGCACGCCAGCGGTTGCGGCCCGACGCCAAGAGGCCGGCACACATTAGCCGTCGGGTCCCACCACTGACCCGGATCGCACGCCAAAGGTTGCGGGCCGACGCCGAGTGGTCGGCATACCTTGCCCGTCGGGTCCCACCACTCATTGTCAGCGCAGTCCGCCGAACTCACCGCCGGCGTCGCGATGGTCACCGCTGCCATTGACGCGAACGCCATCATGGCGACGACGACAAGGTGGCGAACAAACGTCCTCATTGTGGGCCTCCCCTCGTGCCTAACCTTCATCGAAGCGAGGCGGGGCGAAGGGGTCAAGAGCCGTGCGCGTCGACGACGCTTCCGCGACTACGGCGGTCCTGCGATGAATTCCGGGCACTTCACCGGTCAGACCCTGGGAGAAGAGCCAATCGAAGGGAAAGGTGGATCCCATGTCTTCTGAACGTGCCGCCCTGCCGCCGGTCGTCGATGAGCAAACCTGGCGGGCCGCACTCGACGAATTGCGCAAACGCGAGAAGGCCGCCACCCGCGAACTGGATGCGATCGCCGCTGAGCGCCGACGTCTGCCGATGGTCGAGTTGCCGGACTACACGCTGGTGGGCGCTGACGGGCCCATCCGCCTGGTCGATGTGTTCGGCGGCCGCTCGCAGCTCATCGTGTACCACCACATGTGGTCCGACGGCGCGGAGTGGCAGTGCAGCGGGTGTACAGGCTTTACGTCGCAATTCACCCGGCTGGAATTCCTCGACAACTACGACGCCCGATTCGTCATCGTCACCAACGGACCGATCGAGGAAGCCCTCGCCTACAAGCGGAAGGTCGGCAACCGCATGGAGTGGTACTCGTCCTCGCAGAGCCCCTTCGCCGCCGACATGGATGCGCCGCCCGGCGGGGGCTTCGGGGTCAACGTGTTCCTGCGCGATGGTGACACCGTGTACCGCACGTGGCATACGAACGGGCGAGGGACCGAGCAACTCAGCCACACGTTCGGGCTGATCGACATCCTGCCGTGGGGGCGGCAGGAGGAGTGGCTGGATTCACCCGAAGGGTGGCCTTCGCGCCCCACTTATTCGGGGTGGCCTGGCTCCCCCGATATCGCCGCCGCCTACGGAGCCAGGGAAAACGGATGACTCGCGGCGCCGAACTACTGCGCCGCGAGCGTCGAGTTCGCGGGGACCCGCGGGATGTCGGAAGCGGGTAACGGCGGGCAGAAAAAGTTCCCCTGCACGGCGTCGCAACCGTATTCCTTGAGCCGGCGGGCCGTTGCGTAGTCTTCGACGCCTTCGGCAACGGTGGTGATGTCGAACCCCGATGACAACTCGAGCACCGAGCGCACGATCGTGGCGGCGCGGCCGTCGTGCAGGATCGGTGCGATGAATTCACGGCCGAGTTTGACCTCATCGGCCGGCAGCTCGCGCAGGTAGGTCAAAGTGGCGTAGCCGCTGCCGAAGTCGTCGATCGCCACCCGGATGCCGTGCTCACGAAGACGATTGAGCACTGTGCGTGCCTTCGCCAAGTCGGCGACCACCAATTCCTCGGTGATCTCGATCGTGAGACAACTGGGAGACATCGCGTAGGTATCGATCACGGACATGATGCGATCGGGCAGCGAATCCTGGTTGACCGAGGGCGCCCCCAGATTGATGGCGACAGGGATCGCGGTGCCCGCCCTGTGCCAGGCGGCAGCATCGGCGACGGCTCGTGACAGCACCAGATCGGTGAGCGCGTCCATCAGCCCGTGTTCGCGTGCGAGCGGTAAGAACTTGTCCGGCTCCAGCACGCCAAATTGCGGGTGCTGCCACCGGACGAGCGCCTCTACCCCGCTGACGCAACCGGTCCACATGCTGAACTTTGGCTGGTATAGCAGCGTGAGGGAGCCGCTCTCGATGGCGCGTCGCAGTTCTCCGAGCAGTTGCAGTCGGGCGATGGCACTCTCGTGTTCATGCGCCTCGCCGATGTGGGTGTCCATCCCCGGGGTGTAGGTCCGCACATGGGCGGCGCCCGCCAGCTGGGCATAGGAGCGAGCCGCGTCCGCCTGTTCGAGGAGGTTGCTCGACGTCGGAGCGACGGCGACCCCAGATCCGGCCGAGGCCACGCCGATGCTTACACGAACGTCCAGGCGGTGATCGTCGATGGCGACGGGCTCTTCGAATGATCGGGCCAGCCCGTTGGCGACCAGCGTTGCCACGTCGGGACGGTCTTCGACCAGGACGGCGAATTCGTTGCCGCCGACCCGCGCAACGGTGTGGCTGTCGTTGATGTTGGCCTGGATCCGCTCGGCGACGCCGCGCAATAGTTGGTTTCCCGCGTTCTCGCCAAGCGTGTCATGGACCAACTTGAAATCGTCCACGCTCACCGCAAGGACGCTGACGGGCACGCCGTGGTGAACGTGTAAGCGCAGCGCGTGGGCGAGGCGATCGTCGAAGAGTCGGTGATTCGCCAAGCCAGTTGTCGGGTCCCGCAGCGCGGCGTCAGACATCGCGACAAGCAGGCGTTGCTTTCGGTCCAAGAGCAGGATGTGGCGGATCACGGTGGTGAGGAACAGCACCACGCAAACCGAGAAGATGAATGCCTCGCCTCGGTATGTGGGCCAAAAGTGCACAGCGCCAACGACAATGGCCAGCAGGACTGGCAGGTACGGCAGCCACAGAGCGGCCCTCGACGAGGGTTGCGAAAAGCCCAGATCGGGTTCCGCTGTGGGCCGGGAAGCAATACCGGAGAGCGCGAGGAGATACATGCCGCCGGCCCAGCCAAGGATGACGAGGTCATTGGGCATCTGGTGGGCATTGTCCTGGTAGAGGTACACGATCCCGGCCGCACCGATGACTCCCCAACCCAGCATTATCAGCGCGGGCGACAGCTTGCGGCCCGCCTCGGCCTTCCGAAGGACGATGAAGGCCATGGTGGCCAGACCCACATACACGGCCGCGGCGGCGGCTGACAAGATCTGCGCGACGCTGAGCTCCTCTGATGGGTGGGTCACGCGACCTAGCGGCAGAACGACGAGGACGACCAGTATCGACGCCGTGATGAGGATGCCGTCGAGGAAGAGGCTGAGTCCGAATCGGGAGTCGTCCCGGCTGGGAATCGCAACCGAGGCGATCAACGCGCACAGCGGCAGAATCAAGTAGCCCATGCTGGCCGCCGAAAGATCCGCGGCCGGAAGGGTGCCACCCGCAGCTTCGTAACACCACACGGCTTCGCCGGCCGTCCAACCCACTAGCGCGATCGACTGGACCGTCCACGCAAACCGTTGGCGGCCTCGAGAGCGGCGGGCGGCACGGACCGAGAATGTGGTGGCGAATACGCCCCCGATGAAAGTCCCTGTCGACGCGACTACCGCGTGCTGGGAGGCACTACCGGCGCCGAACAACATGCCGGCAAACACGACGAGCGCGATGGTTGCCAACACGACCACCACGCCTTGGCTTCGTGTGAATGGCAATGTTTCCCTCGATCGGTCGCGTGCGGTTTGCAAGCAGGATATGGCCATGTCACACCGCACGAGCAGTTCTGCGTGATGCTGGCGTGTTTCGGGGGTGGGCGCCCTGACGGGAAACCGGACCAGGTGATCAGGGCGCGCTGCGTTGACGGGCTGTCACGTGCAAAGCGTGGGGGCGTCGCACACGTTGCCGGGGCAATAGACCGAGTGCGCGGCGTCGACCATGGTTCCGACGTCTAACAGCGTGACGCCCCTCGCGTTCAGGTGGGCGTGGACGTCGTCGGCGATCTGTTGTGGCGTCCAACCCCAGGTGAGGTCGTAGCAGATGAGGTGGGCCTCGCCGATGAGAGCCTCTTCCGTCTGGGGTGGCCACGACAGGCCGACGGCGCGCAATTGGGCGAGGTATGCCTCATCTTGCGGTGTGGTGGCGGTCGCGACGGCAGCGCTCCCGACCAGGGCGGCGCCCGCCGCCACCGCGACGGCCAGTGGGGCAAGCAAGCGAGGTGAGGACATTCGATTCGCTCCGTTCCGCCAGGCCGCCGGCACTTTTCGGGTCCACAGCAGCGCGCATCTGAAGAATAAACGAAACGCCGAGAAGGCCGCTTGCTTCGCAGTGAAGTCGCCTCGCGGCCCTCGCGCTCGCCTGCGACCCGGCTAAGGGCAGCGCCAATGCGCGCAATCCCTGGCCTGTAGCGTGACGCCCGTGAAGTCCTCCCTGGTGTATTCAGCCGTCGCGACCTGCGTCGCGGCGAGTGTCCTGGCGATCGCCGCGTCGAACGACGCCGCCGCCGCCGGCTCATGCCCCACCGCGGCACCGCCGGCCGGTGGCACCCCCGACTGGACCCTGGCCGGGACCAGCGGCAGCGTCGCGGTTACCGGTTCCACGGATACGGCCGCTCCGCGGGTGGACGTGACGACACCGTTCAGCGTCACGCAGACCCAGGTCCATACGCTGCACGCCGGAGACGGACCCGTCGTGCCGGGCACCGCCACGGTGTCCGTCTGCTACATGGGGGTCAACGGGCGTGACGGGTCCGTCTTCGACAGCAGCTACCAGCGGGGCGCCCCCATCGACTTCCCGCTCAGCGGGGTCGTGCCGGGCTTCCAGAAGGCCATCGCGGGGCAGAAGGTCGGCTCCACGGTGGCCGTCGCGATGACGTCGGCGGATGGCTACCCGAACGGTCAGCCCAGCGCGGGAATCCGGCCGGGCGACTCGCTCGTTTTCGCGATCAAGATCCTCAGCGCCTCAAGCTAGCTCGACTGGCCGGTTCGGGTGCGCCGACCTGCAGCACTGGCGGGCCGGGGCCAGCCGGGAAGTCGACTCCCCGCCGCGATGGCTACACGGGCCCGGGAAGCTCGCCGAGCTCCAAGAGTTCGGCGTGGACAGACGCGATCGCGGCCTGGTACTGGTCGTCGGCCAGCGTCTTGTTGTAATAGCGGTTCATGCGCAGCTGGTATTGCAGATTGCGCAACTGCCGGATGCGGTCCAGCCTCGTGGTGTCGTCCGCTGAGAACTTCAATTGCGTCGCCGTGATGTGCCCGGCCATGACGTGTTCTATCGGGGACAGCCGGTAGCCGCAACCGGCGAGGTATTCGAAGTACGGCTTGAGGTATGGGCGTCCGCCCGCTTGCCAGCTGCCGCGGGCGGTGCGCCATTCAAACGCCGCGAGCACCAACGCCAGGGTCACCATCGCCGGGCGCGCATCGAAATCGGTTGTGGATTCCAGGTTTTCGTATCGCGCTTCATCGGTCCCCAGCAGCTGCGCGGCGACATCCATGCTGGCCGGGCAGTGCAGATCGGCCAAGTAGTGGAAGTTCCGCGCGATGAAAACCTCGGTCCCGGGCGGCGGCGGGCTCCCCGAAACGATGTTGGTGCGAATCCAGTCACGCCGCGCGCTGGCGATCGCTGCGGCGCGGCGATCCAGCTCGTGCACCAGAACCCAGTCCGTGTCGGCTTGTGCGGCGGCTTCCGATTGCAGCTTGGTCGGCTGGGCCCCGGTGTAGGTGGCGCCGCCCGTCACCTCGCTCAACGTGAGCGGACGTCCCATGTCCCAGGTCAGATACTTGGCGTAGACATCGAGGTCGGGGAGGTTAGACCAGCGGGCCAGATCAGCCAATGTTGTCTTACCGGCCGTCAACCTGCAGATGTGATCCTCCTGCCCGAGGTCGTCGCGCGTGTAGATCAGCCCCAGGTCGCGCCGACGCAGCTGATCGTCGGTGTTGACGTCGACAAACCACCCGACCGGTCCGGCAACCCCCGGCAGGTAGTGGGAGATTTCGACGAGCAAATCGTCGACGGTGGCCGAGCCGGGGAAGATCCAGAAGACCCGATGGGACTCGACGTCGTCGCCCATCGCAACGCTGTTGCGATCCAGCGTGACTTTTACCGTGTCGGTCATGCTGCGGATTATGTCCTGAGGTCAGACACCCACGCCATTCACTAGAAGGTGAGTCCCGAGAACATGATTCGGCCGGGATCGTATTTCTGGCGCACGGCGGTCAGCCGGGACAGGTTCGAGCTGAAGTACCGCGACGCGGGCTGGTTCGCCTCGACGTAGTTCACATAACCGCCGACCGAATACGGTTGCACGGCTTGATGCGCGGTGCTGAGCCAATTGGTCGCGGCCGCCGCGTCACCGGTTTCGACATACCACTGCACCAGCGCGTACTGCCGCCGCCACGGGAAGGCGGTGGCTCCCGGCGCCACGTCGGCGAGGGCGCCGTCCAGCGCGTGCATGATCGCCAACATCCGCCCGGCTCCGCGGGGAAATGCCTCGACGGCCTTGGCGATCCCCTGGGCGGTGGCGGCGTTGACGGCGGGCAGCACATCGGATCCGCCGACATATCCAAGTGGTGCCGGGTTGAGGTTCCCGACGGCCAGATACCTCACCAGGTCCAGATAATTGAAGGTGTGGTTCTCGGTCCCCGAGGGTTGCACCCCAACGGCTTTGGTGATGGCCGCCCCGACGCTGCCCCCGGACCCGACCGGGCAGGTCGCCATGATCCGGCAATGCGTTCCCATCGCGTCGACCGTGGCGTCCGCCAGTGCCCAGCTGTTCCGGTCGGCGGTGCGCAGCCAGTTCTGCCACCCCACCAGAACCTGCGCAAACGATTCGGGCGGAAAGTTCAGATTCACCACGTCGAGATCGGTGGTCGGAAACGTCGCAAACGTCAGCGAAGTGGTCACGCCGAAGTTGCCGCCACCGCCACCGCGCAACGCCCAGAACAGGTCGGGATTGCTGGCGTTGGACGCGGTCACCGCCTGGCCGCCGGGCAGCACCACCGAGGCCGACACCAATTGATCACAGAGCAGGCCCGCATGGCGGGAATTGGCGCCCAGTCCCCCGCCCAGGGCATGCCCGGAGGCGCCGACCGACGGGCAGGTGCCGGTCGGGATGCCCCGGCCCGCGCCGGCCAACGCCTCGTGCATGGCATACAAACTCGTCGCGGGCGGCACGGTGATCTGCCCGGTGGCGGCGTCGTAGTTGATTCCCCCCGGCAGCTGGCGCAGGTCGAGCACCATGACGCCGTTCGCCGTGGACGCGCCGATGTAGGAATGACCGCCGCTGCGCGGAGCCACCTTGAGGTTGTGCGCCGCGGCGAACGCCATGGCCTTCTGCACGTCCGCCGCCGAGGACGGGGTGACGATCGCCGCGGGCGTCAAGCCGTTGTAGTTGGTGTTGAAGACCTGCTTGGCCGAGCCGAACCCACCGTTGTCCGGCAACAGCACCTGTCCACCGATGGCGGTGGACAGACCCTCCCAGCCGGTGGGATTCGGGGCGGCCGCGGCCCGGCCCGGGCCCAAGACCGCACCGGCGGCCAGCGCTCCGGCGGTACCCCGCAGGAAGGCCTGACGGGAGAATTCACGCGCCACCGGCGGCCTCCCGCGTCTGCCTCATGTTTCGCATCCTTGACGCCGCGACAACGAAATTCGCGGTGCCCCATGCCCTGTGACCGGATCGAAACCCATCCGAACCGCACCGGTGATCCACTCGTGGCCCCACGTACGCAACCTCGGACAGACAGGCGGGTCTTCGCCTCGTATTGTCTGCAGCATGATCGCCGCTTCGATGTGCGCGCCCCGCGAGATCGCACGGTAAGCGGGGCTCTGGCAGGTGGGTGCTCTTGTGCTGGCGCTTGCCGGCCTGGCGCTTCTCGATTCGTTGAACGTCCTCAACCTGGGTGTGGTTTCCGCGGTCATCTTCGACAGTCGGTTGAATCGCCGCTCGCCGGTTCCGGGTGCCCTCAGCTTCGTCGCGGGCGTGTTCGCCGTGACGACCACGTTCGGGGTGTGCACGGTGCTGGGTCTGAGCTTCCTGACCCACGCCGTCGGCTTCCACGTGACACCGGCCGTCCGTTTTCGCGGCGAGCTGGCGCTCGGCGTGCTGCTGACCGGCCTGGCCTACTTCCCGCTGACCGCTCAATCATCGGCGCCCGGCTGGGCGTTGGCGGCGATGCGCCAGCGCCCGTGGTTGCTCGGGTTTCTCGGGTTGGCGGTCGGTAGCGGCCAAGCGCCAACCGCCATCCCCTATCTCACCGCCTTGACCATGCTCGCCGCCCTACACCCGAGGCCGCCGCTCTGGCCGTTGGTCATCCTGGTCTACTGGTCGATCGCGCTTTCCCCGCCGCTGTTGATCCTTGCGCTTTCGATGAGGAAAACCATGCGAGCCAAGCGCATTCAGCGCAGTCTGGTGCGGGCCCTGACCCGCTACGGCCCGATATCGGTGCGACTTCTGTTCCTGGTCTTCGGGATCGGGCTGATAGCCGACGCGCTCGTCAACCACAGTGCGCTGTGGTGACGCACAACTCGTTCTCACCTCCCGCCCAGCAAGACGGATTACTTTGGCCGCTATGACCGACCGCCAGGAACGCGCGATGTCATTCGGCTCGATCGCCGACGACTATGACGGCTTTCGTCCGCGGCCTCCGGAAGGGGCGGTGGACTGGCTGGTGCCGCCCCGGTGTGGCGTGGCCGTGGACCTGGGTGCGGGCACCGGCCTGTTCACCCGCGCCCTGATCAGCAGGGCGGCGAAGGTCATCGCCGTGGAACCCGACGCACGCATGCGGGCGGTGCTCACCGAGCGGTCGCCTGAGGTGCGTGCCGTCGAAGGCACGGGTGAATTGATCCCGCTTCCCGACGCTTCCGTCGACGCGGTGTTCGTCTCCTCGGCGTGGCACTGGATGGATCCCCAGCGCGCAGTTCCCGAGATTGGCCGCGTGCTGCGCGACCACGGGCGATTCGGCTTGATTTGGACCAGCCGAGACCGTGAGGTGGATTGGGTCCGGGACCTGGACCTGCTTCCGGGCGAAGACACGCCCGAGGCGGAATCCCCCGACCGCTTCCGCCGGCGCCACGAGAACGTCGTGCTTCCCGACCCGCAGATCTTCCACAACGTTTCGCGCGAGACGTTCACGTTTATGCGGACGATGACCATAGACGATGTCGTCTCGATGGTCGGCACCTACAGCAGGGTGATCACCGCGTCGCCGGATGAGCGCGCGGCGCGACTGGCCAATGCCCGCGCCGCCTTGAACGAGCGATTCTTTGACGCCGAAGCGATAGACGTCCCCATGAAGTCCAGGTGCTGGCGCGCAGACCGGATCCCCCGCGGCGACCGTTAGGGGGTTTGCGTCTCAGGCCTGCGGACCCTCCGAGGGCGGCCAATGCGAGCCCGGCGACGCCTCGCCGGGCGAATCGTGTTCCCCGCGGGCCAGCGGCACCCACCGCTCGCTCGGGGCGGGTTGTTTGGACGACGGGAAGTCCCGCAGCTTGCCCGACGGCTTGGCGTCCCATTTGGCGAAGGTCAGTGGCGTCTGCAGCCAGGAGTGCAGCAGGCAGTAGACCGCCTGCAACGAGTCCAGATGTGTGCGCTCCCAACCATGGCTGCCGTCGAGGCCGAACCCGACGAGCGCGGCGCGGGTGCCCGCGCCCGCCTCGATCGCCGCGGCGGCGTCTGAGCGGTAGAAGCGGAACACATCGCGCGCGCACGGGATGCCCTGCTCCTCGGCGAGCCGGCACAACTTGCGGGTCAGGTGGTAGTCGAACGGCCCGTGCAGGTCGGCCATCGGTATCGTCACGCCGTCCTCGATGGAATGCTGCCCCGGCGCGCAGACGGCGTTGTCCACCGAAACCAATTCGGCGACGTCGGCGGGCAGGCCGTGACTCGCCCCGTGGCCGACCTCCTCGGTGATGGTGATCATGAGCATGGTGCGGTGCGGCAGCACCAGCTTCTGCTCGGCGAAGTTCTTGGCCAGGGCGAGCGCGATCGCGACGCCCGCCTTACCGTCGAGGTGGCGGGAGACGATATAGCCGTCGGCGGTCAGTTCGGGGCTGGCGATGAGGGCGACGAAGTCGCCGATCTGCAGGCCGAGGCGGACGAGGTCGTCCCGCGAGGAGACCTTGCGGTCGACGCGCACCTCGACGTGTTCCCAGTCCGTGGGCTGCAGATCGATCTCATCACCGAATGCGTGGCCGCTGGCTTTGAGGGGCATGACCGTGCCGGTGATGAATTCGTCGGGGTCGTCGGAGAAGATCCGCACCCGGGCGCCCGCGGCGAACCGGGCCGAGAAGGTGCCGACCGGGATGACCTCGAGGCGGCCGTTGTCCTTGAGCCTGCGCACCATGCAGCCGATGGTGTCGGCGTGGACGACAAGCGCGCGGTCGGTGGTGGCTGACGCCCCTGGAAGTTCCGCGGTCAGCGCACCGCGCCGCGTCAAAGAGAAGGGCACGCCGAAGTCATCGAAGATGTCGCCGATGTGCTGCATCACCGCATCCGTCCGCCCCGCCGGGCTTGGCGTCTGCAGCAGCGCGAGCAGGGTGTCGACCATCCACGTGCGGTCGGCGTCGGTCATGGCCGCGGTGTCACGCAAGGTGTCTCCTCTCGGATCGTCCGGGACCGCGTTCAACCTACCCCGTGGTCACCGTCGATCCACCGGCCCGGGCCGTGAGACTCGCACCACAAGAGGGCAAACCGATTCGGTCGCCTAGAGGTGGCTGATCAGGTCAAGGGTTCACGTCGTGGCAGGCCTGCTTGATCCAGTTGGTGATCAGGTCCCTGTTGCTGTTCAAATCGGCATCGTTGGGCTGTGCACCGCCGGTGGTGACGAAGTGCTCGATTGCGGCCTTCACGGTCTCGGGTGGGCCGTACTTCTCCAGCGTGTCGGCGTACTTGCGCGCCTTCTCCGGGTTGTTGGCCACCATCAGGTTGTCTTTGGCGAAGGAGATATCCAGGCAGGTGGATTGGTCGAACGACTGGGCTTGCGCGGAAGACGACGCCGGCGTCGTCGGAGACGGTGACGCGGCGGGCGGCTGCGAACTCGAGGTCCGCGATTGACTGGACGAGGACGTCGTCGGCGACGAGTCGTTCGAGCATCCCGCCGTGACGATCGCGATGGCGACCAGTCCCGCGCAGGTAGTTTGGGCTCGCCGCATCGGACACTCCTTTGTCCCCCAAAGATCTGTTTGCTGCATGCACCCTACCGGCCGCGGATATCGGATCGAAGCGGTTTGTGCGCCTTGTTCACCTCGTCGGCAGACTGTGCGACAAGGGAGCCTGGCCAGAAACCGCCCATTTGTTGACCTAGGAAACCCTTGATCTGCGAACGGTTTCATTTCACGCGGTGCCCAGCGAATCCGACTCCGGCGTGAAAGCTCGCCGTGTTCGCATGCGCTCAACGCGGAACAGCGCCGTTGGACGGTTGAACCGATGACTACTTTGCGATGATTCACGCAATTTGCTGCCGGAGCGGTTATGCTTCCGTCCACCTCTGAGCTTCGGGCGGCGGATGCGCCGGTCGCGCGGATGCTCGACGGCTCGGTGCGACCACGAAGGGTGAGCAACACATGCGCCAACTATCGACCGCGGTGTCCGCCGCCGCCATCGGAATTCTGGTTGCCGCGTGCGGCGGTAGCAACGGCGGCGCTCCCGGCTCTTCGACCACGACCTCCACCAGTCCGCCGGTGGCGCAGGCCGCGCTACCGGGCTTGCTGCTTACGTCAGCGGACCTTGACAGCGCCCTGGGGACCACCGGATCGAAGAGCAAGGAAAAGAGCGACAAGCTGAAGGACGACGCCGCGAAGCAGCCGTGGCCTGCAGGCTGGAAATTCCCCGACGACTGCGTCTACGCCATCGGCCCCGGGCAGGCCCCCGTGTATGCCGGCAGCGGCTACACCGCTTCCAGTGGCGACGACGAACTCGCGCCCAGTCCCCCGAATTCCAGCGAACCGGACCCCGAGGTGGAACAGGTGGTGGTGTTGTTCCCGACCGCCAAGGAGGCGAACTCCTTCTTCTCCACCTCGGCGCAGCGCTGGCCGGCCTGCGCCAACCGCCAGTTCACCACCCCAGCCGGGCAGGACACCCCGGAGACGGGTTGGCAGGTGGGAGCGGTCTCCAACGCGAACGGAATGTTGAGCACCACCCTGACGATGACTATTCGCGACAACGGCAACGTTCTGCTGACCATGACCTGCCAGCGGGCGCTGACCGTGCGCAACAACGTCGCGATCGATGTCAGCGCGGTCCGCAAGGACCCATCGGACTTGGCCGTCAAGCTTGCCGGTCAGATCGCCGGCAAAGTCAACAAGCAATAAGCGAGCACGCCTATGAGGCGGATGCCAATTCCGCGATGAGCTCGGCGAGGGCGAGAATCCGCTCGGCGCTGCGGACGTGCAGGCTCTCGATCATCCGACCGTCCACCGTGATGACACTGGTGCCCGCGGCCCGCGCTTCCTCGTAGGCCGTGATGACCTTGCGGGCGTCGGCGAGTTCCTCTTGCGAGGGGCCGAACAGGTCGTTGGCCGGGGCTATCTGGGACGGATGAATCAAAGTCTTGCCGTCAAAACCCATTTCGCGGCCTTGCCGGACCTCGGCACGAAATCCGTCTTCGTCGGTGATGTCGTTGAAGACCCCGTCGAGGATCACCTTTCCGGCCGCCCTGGCTCCCAGCACGGCCAACGCCAGCGCGGGCACGACGGGCGCGCGCCCCGGCACGTGCAAGCCGTGCAGATCGTTCACCAGGTCATTGGTGCCGACCACCATTGCCGCCAATCGATTGCTGGCCGAGGCGATCTCCTCAGCCCGCAGGAACGACCGCGGCGTTTCGATCATCACCCACAGCCGCAACGACTCCGGCGCGTCGAGCGCGTCCAGCGTTTCGGCCAGCGCTCGAACCTGGTCACCCGACTCCACCTTCGGCACCAGCACGCCGTCGGCGGTCGAGCGAGCCACGGCTGCCAGGTCCTCGTCGTGCCACTCGGTGTCCAAACCGTTGATGCGCACGACGACCTCCCGGGGGCGGTAACCGTCGGACGCGATCGCGTCGCAGACCGTCGCCCTCGAATCGGCTTTGGCGTCAGGCCCGACGGCGTCCTCGAGGTCGAAGATGACCACGTCGGCGGCGAGCGATTTGCCTTTCTCCAATGCCCGGGGCTTGTTGCCCGGCAGGTATAAGGCCGAGCGACGCGGGCGCAACGTGGGTGCCATCAACCGATTCGCTTCTCGTCGGCGAGCTCATGGGTGCATAGTGACCGCGGCATAGGCAGAAAGTACCCTTCGATTCGGGTGGTTTAGCCGCGCGGTGGGTCTACGGTGAGCCTCGCGAAACGCGAATTGGCCGCCGCGGCGGCTGAATCCCAGGAGGGAGCAGCGAATGTCAACACTTGGCTCCGCGCGCACCGAGGGTGACAGCTGGGATCTGGCCTCCAGCGTCGGGGCGACCGCGACCATGGTTGCGGCGTCCCGGGCGCTGGCATCCCGTGCGCCGGACCCGCTGCTCGACGACCGGTTCGCCGAGCCGTTGGTGCGCGCGGTCGGACACCCGTTCTTCGTCCGCATGCTGGACGGCGAGATCCCGCTCGACAGCGACGACATGCCCTTGACGCTGCAGCAGCGTCGTGAGCAGATCGCCGTGCGTACCAAGTTTTTCGATGACTTCCTGACGTCGGCGACCGGCGCCGGCGTACGTCAGGCCGTCATCTTGGCAGCCGGACTTGACGCTCGCGCCTACCGGTTGCCGTGGCCCGCGGGCACGGTCGTCTACGAGGTCGATCAGCCCGAGGTGATCGCGTTCAAAGGCGACACGCTGGCGCGGATCGGGGCCGAACCGACCGCTGAACGCCGAACCGTGGGTATCGACCTGCGTGACGACTGGCCAAAAGTCCTACGTGACAATGGCTTTGACGTTACCGCCCCCACCGCGTGGATCGCTGAGGGTCTGCTCCCGTACCTGCCGCCGCAGGCACAGGACCGGCTGTTGGACAACATCACCGCGCTCAGCGCGCCGGGCAGCCGGCTGGCCACCGAGAACATCACCGACATGGGCGTGTTCAGCGATGAGCGAGCCCGGGCGATGCGCACCACCTGGCGCAAGCACGGGCTGGACATCGATGTCGCCGAACTGGTGTGGCACGGGGAGCGCCAGCCAGCCGGGGAGCACCTGGCCGCCACCGGCTGGGTCGTCACCCCCCACCCCACCGAGCGGCTGTACGCCGACTACGGCTTCGCCGTTCCCGACAGCGAGATCCTCAAGACTTTCCGGCGCGCCGTCACCTACATCAGTGCCGAACGGGGCTGAACGCGGCCTTCTCTGGTGGGCCGCGTAAAGCGGAGGGAGTTCAGATCCCTA
The DNA here is from genome assembly GCF_001667665.1 of Mycobacterium sp. E342. NCBI lineage: Bacteria > Bacillati > Actinomycetota > Actinomycetes > Mycobacteriales > Mycobacteriaceae > Mycobacterium > Mycobacterium sp. E342. The sequence goes on along the minus strand of NZ_LZJM01000201.1, from coordinate 4,821 downwards.
GCTTCCGTCCGCCCGGTGGTACTCATCGTCGATGAGGATCTGAACGCCCCGCCATCCCCAGTAGACGCGGTGGGCGGTGATCAGCCCGTCGTCAATCTCCATGACCTCGACGAAGTCCATCTGGAGACCGTTCGGCGTCTCGCGCGGGTATTCCCACGTCGCGCGGTGCCCATCGGTGAAGAATCCGGCGCGGTGGTACTGGCGTTCATGAGGTGTACGAGCAACGACTTCGGTCAGGAACGGACGCAGCTCATCGTGACCCCGGCACACCCCCGGGCCGCCGAGTATGTGAGCGGCGACCGGGCTTTCCAGTACCGCGTCCTGCGCATAGCACGCCAGCAGCCCCTCGACATCGTGCTCCGCCAGTGCCTTCTCCCATGCTTGGGTTACCGCTTGGATGCTGGCGACGTCGTTTCTGGTATTGGTCTTATTCGTCATATGCCCTGGGTTGCCCAGGACGGATCCGGCTAACCGGGGTGCAATCAGCCCCTCACGTCCCGCCACTCGCGCTCGAACGGCAGCCGCCACGCATTGGGTGCGATCAATTGATGAATGGCGTTGGGGCCCCAGGTGCCCGGCTGGTACATCTTCGCCGGCGGAGGGTCGTCGAGCAGTTCCTGCGAACGCTCCCACAACGATTCGATGCCCTCGGCAGTGGTGAAAAGCGTGTGATCGCCACGCATCGCGTCGAGGATGAGCCGTTCGTACGCCTCCAACACGTCCACCACGGTGTCGATCTCCTGCGAGGAGAACTGCATGGACAGCTTGTCCAGCTTCATGCCGGGGCCCGGCCGCTTCCCGTAGAAAGACAGCGACACCTTCGAGTTGTCGGCGAGGTCGAAAGTGAGGTGATCCGGACCTTGAGTCCCGACCCCTGAGCCGGGCGGGAACATCGTCCGGGGCGCCTCCCGGAACGCGATCGAGATGATGCGGATGCCCTCCGCCATCTTCTTGCCGGTGCGCAGATAGATGGGCACGCCGGCCCAGCGCCAGTTGTCGATGCCGACCTTGAGGGCGATGAACGTCTCGGTGTCGGAGTCCTTGGCCACACCCTGTTCGTCGCGGTATCCGTTGTACTGGCCGCGCACCACTTCGGACGGCTTGACTGGCAGCATCGACCGGAACACCTTGTTTTTTTCTTCGCTGATGGCAAAGGGCTCGAGCGCCGTCGGCGGCTCCATGACCACGAACGCCATCACCTGAAACAGATGGGTCACCACCATGTCCTTGTAGGCGCCGGTCTCCTCGTAGAAATTCGCCCGCTGATCCAGGCCGAGGGCTTCGGGGATGTCGATCTGGATGTGGTCGATGAAGTTGCGGTTCCAGATCGGCTCGAACAGGCCGTTGGCAAAGCGGAACGCCAAGATGTTCTGGGCGGCCTCCTTGCCCAAGAAGTGGTCGATGCGGAAAATCTGGGATTCCTCGAATGTTTCATGCACGAAGTCGTTGAGCGCCACCGCGCTGGCGAAGTCGGTCCCGAACGGCTTCTCCATCACCACCCTTGAGCGCTCGACGAGCTTGGCGTCGCGCAGCATGGTGATGACCTGACGCGCGGCTTTCGGCGGCACCGACAAGTAGTGCAGACGCCGGACGTCGGGACCGAGTTCCGCCTCGGCGTCCGCGACCGCCGCGGCCAACGCTTCGGGTCCCGCGCCCTGCGGGACATAGGTGACGATCTTCGCGAAGTTGGCCCACTGTTCGGGCGTGAGCTTGTGCGTGCCGAACGAATCGATCGCGTCTTTGGCGATCTCGCGAAATTCGTCGTCGCTGAGGTCTTCCAGCGACGTTGCGACGATATGGATATCGGGTGCGAGCTCGGACTGGTCCAGGTAGGCCAGACCGGGGATCAGCTTGCGTTTGGCCAGATCCCCCGTCGCGCCGAACAGGACGATGACGTGGGGGTCGAGTCGTTCGGTCTGGTGGCGGCGGGGACGTCCGTCAGCCGCCGGGTAAGAGATGGTCTGCGGTTTTTTGTCGGCCACAATTGCGATACTTCCACCGCCGCGGCGTTATGTCGCGTCCGTCGTTGCCAGCTGGTCCACCCGGCGTGGACGATGAACCGAGGATCACAGCCCCCGACGGGTTACCACCCGGCTGACGGGGTACTGGATACCGACGGGACGGTACCCGATCACAGTCAATGGGAAGCGATATGACGAAACCCGACAAAGATCTGCGCGGTCATTCTCAGGAGCTGGAGGACATCGTCGACCAGCTCGAGGAGAAGGTCGCCGACGACCGGGAGGCCGAGGGCGTTGCCGGCAAGCCCAGCGACCGAGAACGCGCCCCCACCCGCGGCTCGGGCGACGAACCACCGGACTAGCAGCTAGGAGCCGCGCGGGTCGCCGCACCACGCGGTGAGCGCGTCGCCAAGCTCGCACCGGCCGCATCCTTCGACCCAGGCGACATGTCCGTCCGGCCGGATCAGCACCGCCTCGGGAGCCGCGACCGCACCGACGACCGGCAGCTTCCAGGCACCCGCATATTGCGCGTCGATCAGCTGAACCCGGTTCGTCCATGGGGCTACGTCGAAACGGCCGGGTCCACCGAGGTTGAGCAACACCGGCCGGGCCCGGTGCAGCAGCGTGAAAACCCGCAGGGGGCCGTCGTTCGTGGTCAGGTCGAGGTCGGGCATGCGGCGTCCGAGCAGCGGGTGCCCGTCGCCCAGGTCATAGCGGATATCAAGGCCGGACATCATGGCGGCGAACCGTTTGCGGGGCTCGTCCATCTCGAGGAGTTCGGACATGGTCTCGCGCAAGGCCTTGGTGCGGTCGTCCGGGCGAAGAAGCGCCATCTGCGCGATCGAGTTCCGCAGCACTCGCGCGGCGACCGGGTGCCGTTCGGCATGGTAGGTGTCGAGCAGGCTGTCCGGTGAAGTTCCGTTGACCACCTGCCCCAACTTCCATCCCAGGTTGACCGCGTCCTGCACGCCGGTATTCAGGCCCTGTCCGCCGATCGGGTGGTGGACATGCGCGGAGTCACCGGCGAGCAGGACGAGTCCGGCACGATAGGTTGCGGCCTGTCGCGCCGTGTCGGTGAATCTGGAAAGCCAAGCGGGACTGTGGATCCCATAGTCGGTACCATAGACGGCGATGAGCGCCTCGCGGAGGTCACTCAGGCTGGGTTCGCTCGCGGGGCCCAGGCGTTGCTCGGTGACCATCACCCGCACCCGCCCATCGTCGGCCGCGGCCAGAGAATGAACCCCGATCGCGTCGTGGCGGATCCCCCACACCGGCGAATCGCCTGTGCCCCGATCCATTTCGACCTCGGCGAGCAGGTAGCTGGTGGTCGGCGCCCAGCCGACGAAGTCGATGCCCGCGGTCTTGCGGACCACGCTGCGTCCGCCGTCGCACCCCGCCAGGTACTCCCCGCGGAGGGATCGCCCATCGGACAACGCGACGCCCACGCGACCATGGTCTTGGGCGATGCCCGTCACCTCGCATCCGCGGTACAACCGCACGCCCAGCTCGCGCACCCAGTCGGCGAGTATCCGCTCGATCTCGTTCTGCCACAGCGCCAGACCGTACGGATGCCGGGTGGGAAAGTCGCTGATGTCCAAACGGATCTGGGAGAACCCGGTGACCTGGGCGACCTGCCCGCGGGCGAGGAACCGATCGGCGATTCCCCGCTGATCGAGGACCTCGATGGTGCGCGCATGCAAACCCCCCGCGCGGGCGCCGACGAGGTCCTGGCCGACGCGCCGCTCGATGATCGCCACATCGACCCCCACCAACGCCAGTTCACCGGCCAACATCAGCCCCGTCGGGCCTCCCCCGACAACCAGCACCGCATGGTCGACGTTCCTGTGCGACAACATTTCCCACCCCCGTTAACAGCGAAAACCGACTTCGGCCAGCGATTGTGCGGCATCACCCGGGCCTTGCCGCAAGCCCCCCAGTGCGCTATAGGTTGAGAGTGGGAGGGGATTAATCCGCCGAACGGTCCCACAGCGCGTCGATGGCTCGGTAGATTCGCTGCTCGCTCACCGGCCGCGGGGTGCCCAACTGTTGCGCCCACAGGCTCACGCGCAGTTCCTCGATCTGCCGCGCGATATCGCGGACGTCGTCGGCCGCCCGCCGCGCGGGCGGCAGCGCGTAAACCCATTCGTCGTAGGCCCGCTGGACGGCGTGCACCCGCCGCATCCGCTCTCGGTCCGCGTCGATCCCGTGCGGCAGCCGGTCCAGGCGCCGGCGGATCGCGTTCAGGTAGCGGGTGAGATCGGTCAGGTGGTCGCGTCCGGTGGCGGTGACGAAGCCCGGCGGCAAGAGCCGATCCAGCTGGGCGCGGACGTCGGCGATCGCGTCGGCCTGTGCAGCCGGTGGCTGGTCGGGCAGGAGCAGTTGCACGTCCTGCGCGGCGGCCAACACCCGCTCCACGCGGGCCGCGGTGTCGGCCGTCGCCGACACCATGTTCCCGCGCACCCGCTCGCGCAGCGCGGTGAACTCGTCGCGGGTCCACAGCGGCCCGGGTATCAACGTGTCGGTCGCGGCGTCGGCGCAGTCCTCGAGCAGCGCGGTCAGCGAGCCATCCGGGTTCGACCCCAGTGCCAGCCGTGTTCGCGGGGCCAGTTGTCGCTCAACGGCTTTGACCGGTGAAGCCACGCTGAGCCGCACCAGTCGGCGCAGGGCCGGCCCCAGCATGTGGTCCCGCTCCGCCGACGTTGCGAACACTCGCAGGTCCACCGCGCCACCGGCATCGACGAAACCGGGAAAGCCCCGTACGGTGCGTCCGTCGACCCTTTGCTCGACGACTTGTGGCAGCGCGTCGAGGTCGGCGGGCCAGGCGCGCAGGCGGTCGCCGGCGAGCTGGAACGGACGGGCC
>NZ_LZJM01000200.1:0-24370 GCF_001667665.1 Mycobacterium sp. E342 | reverse complement strand
TCTACGCGGTGCCCGACGACCGGGTCGGCGATCAGGTGATGGCCGCGCTGGTATTGCGTGAGGGCGCGCGGCTCGGCCCGGAAGACTTCGCGAACTTCCTTGCCGCACAACCGGACCTGTCACCCAAAGCCTGGCCCCGGTACGTACGCATCAACGCCGACCTGCCGACGACGGCGACGAACAAGGTCCTCAAGCGGGCGCTGATGGCGGCCGGCGTCACCGCGGAGGGCGGTGTCTTGTGGGCGCGCCCGGCTCGCGGCGCCACCTACAGTCAGCTGACGGCTTCGCCGGCCTGAGCCGATTCGGAAAGGTCCTGTGGCGCTTCCCCGAACCGTGCCAGCACCAGCGTTGCCGACACGGCCACGGCGAAGCCCGCGATGACCAGCCAGCCGAGCCCGTCGCGCGCGCTGTCGCCCAGCCACACCACGCCGACGAACGCGGGGGCGATGGTTTCGCCGACGACCATCCCGGCGACGGCCGTGGTCACGGAACCGCGATGCAGCGCGGAGGTTAGCAGCAGGAAACCGGCGGCTCCGCCCGCGACCGTCGCGTACAGCGCCGGATTGGCGTAGAAGGCGCGTCGGGTCGGATCGAGCACCTCGATCAGCCGCACCCCGACCTCGATCACGCCGAAGCCGGTGCCGGCCGCCAGCCCCAGCGCCAGCGCGCGAGGCCGGTCCGGCAGCCGGCCCGCCACGGCGCCGGCGACGAAGATCGCGGCCACCACCCCCAGCAGTGACCAGCCCAGTCCGGCGGGCGCATGCCGGAAGTGTCCGGGCCCGGCGGCGAGTGCGAGCACCACCAGGCTCGCGCACACGATGCCCACCGCGCTCCATTCGGCGGGCGACAACCGCGCCGACAGCACCCATGCGGACGCGATGCCGGTGACCGCGATCGAGGCGGCCAGCGCGGCGGCGACCACATAGATGGGCACCAGGCGCAACGCCGCAACTTGGAGGATGAAACCGAACCCGTCGAGACCCACGCCGAGGACATAGCGCCACTGCCGAGCCGCGCGCCCTCACGCAATACCAGCGCGGCCATCACCTGATCGCCGACCCGGTCGTCGGGCACCGCGTAGACCGCGGCCTGGCTGATCTCGGGCAGGCGTCCCAGGATCCGCTCGATCGGCCCCGCGGCCAGGTTCTCGCCGTCCACCCGCATCCAGTCCGCGGTGCGGCCGGCCAGGTAGATCCAACCGTCGGCGTCGCGATAGGCGAGGTCGCCCGACCAGTACATGCCGTGTCGCATCCGCTCCGCGGTGGCGGCCGGGTCGTTGTAGTAGCCGGCGAACGGGCCCGCGCCCTGGGTGTTGACGAGCTCGCCGACCGCGTCGTCGAAGTTGGTCAGCGCCCCGTGCTCGTCGAATTCCGCGACGGCGCACTCCCGCACCGTCGTCGGGTGGTAGATGCCGACCCCCGGATACGGCTTGCCGATCGAGCCTGGCGGGGTGCCGTCCTCGCGGACGACGATCACCGCGAACTCGCTGGAACCGAAGCTGTCCACCACCCGGCAACCGAAACGCCTTGCGAATTCGGCGATGTCGCGGTCGGTCGCCTCGTTGCCGAACGCCACCCGCAACGTGTTGTCCGCGTCGTCGGGCCGCTCGGGGGTGGACAGGATCAACGCGAGCGGCTTGCCCACATAGTTGAGATACGTCACGCCGTAGCGGCGCACGTCGTCGAGGAACCGCGACGGCGAGAACCGGGCCGGGACCATGATGGCGCCCGCACCGATGGCGACCGCCCACCCGGCGGCGACACCGTTGGAGTGAAAGAGCGGCATCGACAGGTAGCACACGTCGGCGGCGGTGACGTCGTACTGGAAGATCAGGCTGGCGCCGCACATGATCGCCATCGCATGGGCGAGCCGGACAACCTTCGGGTCCCCGCTGGTGCCGGAGGTGAAGATCATCATCAGGGTGTCACCGCCGGCGACCTCACGGTGCGGCACCAGTGCCGGCGCGGTGGCAACCAGTTGGGCGTAGCGCCGGCCGGTCACGTCGAGCACCTCGATGCCGCTGAGATCCAAGCCGTCCAACAGGTCACGGTGTTCGGGGTCGACGAGCAGCAACTGACAGTCGGAGCGCCGAATGTCACCCAGCAGGCCGTCCCCGCGCCGGGTCATGTTGATCCCGCACAACACGTAGCCGCCCAGCGCGGCCGCGGCCATGGCGCGGAGCATCGCCGGGGAGTTGGGCAGCAGGGCCCCGACGTGCAGCGGACGGGCCGGATCGGCGAGACCGATCAGCGCGGCGGCCTCCGCCTCGGCCTCCGCGAGGTGTTCTCTCCAGGTCCAGACGCGCTCGCCGTGGGCGAGCGCCGGGGTGTCGTCGTCCCGGCGTTGCCGCAGCAATTGCTGCACCGTTTCGATCATCGGGTGGTCAGCACCAGCCCGGCATAGTGCCGGCGCGCCACGTCGTCGCAGTGGCGCCGGTAGGTGCCGAATCCACCGGCGTAGGGCATGAAGACCCGCTTTTTGCCTTCGATATTGGCGCCGAGGTACCACGACGAGGCGGCTTTCGGGAACAGCGTCTGCTCGGCGGCCGTCGCGACATGCTCCGTCCAGGCCTCGGCGGCGTCGCGGCGCGGCTCCACCTCCGTCACCCCGAGGCGACGCATCGTCACCAGCAACTCGATCACCCAGTCGACCTGCACCTCGGCGTGCAGCACCATGTTGGCCAGCACCGAGGGGCTGCCCGGGCCGCTGATGGTGAACATGTTGGGCAGGCCGGGCACCATCAGGCCGAGGAAGGTCAGGGGGCCGTCGGCCCAGAGATCGCGCAGCCGCACTCCCCCGGGCCCCTCGGGGTCGATGCGGGTCAGCGCGCCGGTGAGCGCGTCGAAGCCGGTGGCGAAGATCAGCACGTCGCACGGGTAGGTCGCGGCGACGGTTCGCACGCCGTCGGCGGTGATGGTCTCGATGGGCTCGCGGCGCAGGTTGACCAGGCGGACGTTGTCCCGGTTGAATGCGGCGTAATAACCACCGTCGGTGCAGATTCGCTTCGTCCCGATCGGGTGGTCGACGGGGATGAGGTCGTTGGCGACGAGGGGATCGGCCACGATTTCGCGGATCCGCTCCTCGGCGAACTCGCGCGCGATGTGGTTGGCGGCGAGGTCGGAGTTCTGGTCGGGGAACGTCTTGGCGAACAGCACGCCGCCCTCGCGCCAGCGCCGCCACAGCGCCTCGGTGCGTTCCTGCGGATCGGTGTCGACCGCGTTCTTGTGGTACGTGCCGTGCGGTGTGCCGGAGGCCGCGTAGGCCGAGGCGCGACGGCGCTCGGGATACTGCTCCCGGATCTGTCGTTGTTCCTCCGGCGTCCAGGGGCGGTTGGGCATCGGGATGCTGTAGTTCGCCGATCGCTGGAACACCACCAGCCGGTCCGCCTGCGCGGCGACGATCGGAACCGCCTGAATGCCTGAGGATCCCGTGCCGATCAGGCCGACGCGCTTGCCGCGCAGGTCGGGGTCCTGGCGCGGCCACGCGGCGGTGAAGTAGACCTCGCCCGCGAAATCGTCGGTGCCGGGAATGTCCGGGCGGTTGACGGCCGACAGGCAACCCGTCGCGCAGATGAGGAACCGGGCGGCATAGGTCTGGTGGTCGCGGGTGCGGACGTGCCATCGGCCTTGGCCGAATGTGGCGCCGACGACGTCGACCCCGAACCTGTAGTGGCGGCGCAAATCGAACCGGTCGGCGACGTGGCTCAGGTAGGCAAGGATCTCCGGTTGGGCGGCGAAACGTTCGGTCCACGTCCAGCTCTGCTGGAGCTCCTCATCGAATGAGTAGGAATAATCGACACTTTCGACGTCGCACCGCGCGCCCGGGTAGCGATTCCAGTACCAGGTGCCGCCCACATCGGGTGCCGCCTCGATGCCGAGCACCGACAGTCCCGCCGACGCGGCGCGGTGCACGGTGTAGAGCCCGGCGAACCCCGCCCCTATGACGATCACGTCGATCAGGTCTTCGACGTCGGTATCGGTATCGGTCATGTCGCCTCACGAAGGGTCGTCGGGAGCAACCTCCGCAGGTCGGCGCAGATCAGGTCGAGCGCCGAGACCGCGGGGGGGAACGCCGGGATGGTCAGGAAGCCGTGAAACAGGTCCGGGAAATCGCGGTGCACCACGGGCACCCCCGCGTCGCGTAATCGGCGCGCATAGTCGCAGCCCTCGCTGTGCAGCGGATCGAGGCCGGCGGTGACGACCACGGCGGGCGGGAGGCCGGCGTGCGAATCGGCGCGGGCCGGCGCCACCAAATCGGTTTGGCCCGAGGCTGTTTCGCCACCGAGGTACTGGCGCCAGTACCATTGCATGGCTGCGCTGGTGAGGAAGTAGCCGGTGGCGCAGCGCCGGTAGCTGTCGGTGTCGAACGACGGGTCGATGACCGGATAGATCAGGAGTTGCGCGGCCGGCCCGGGGACCCCGCGTTCGCGGCAGCGGATGGCGGTCACCGCGGCGAGGTTGCCGCCGGCGCTGTCACCGGCGATGGCCGTGCGTGCCGGGTCGATGCCGAGTTCGGGCGCGTGGTCGACCACCCAGCAGAACGCGGCGAAGGCGTCCAGCGCGGCCGCGGGCGCGGGGTGTTCGGGCGCGAGGCGGTAGCCGATCGACACCACGACCGCCTGCACACCGCGGGACAGTGCGCGACAGAAGCCGTCGTGAGACTCGATGTCGCACAACACGAATCCGCCGCCATGGTAGAACACGACCGCGGCGCGGTCGGCCTGCGGTTCGCCGTGCGGGTAGTAGATCCGCGCGGGGATGTCCCCGGCGGGCCCGGGAATCGACCGGTCTTCGGTGCGGCGGACGTCGTCGATGTTGTCGACGGGCCTGCGCCGCTCGGCGACGGCCGCGCGAGCCTGCACGGCGGTCATGGTCTCGATACGCGGGAATCCCGCGTCCAATTCGCGCAACAGCGCCCGGACGCCGCCAAAGGGGTCGTCCATGTACACCTCCGAGCTCGTCGTTGAGTCGGTCACGCCGGCCGGTACTTCAAGAGGGTGATTCCGGCTTCGGGCAGATCGTAGAACACCGGCTCGACCCGGATGCGCATCGCTAGTCCCCCCGCATCAGCAGCGCGACCTGCTCGCTCATGATCCCGCCGTTGCCGGTGACGAACGCCGTGTGGCAGTCGCGCACCTGCGCGTCGCCGGCCCTTCCCATGACCTGTCGGGCGCCGTCGACGACGTGGTGCATGCCGCCGGCCATCCCGGCCTGCCCGAAGGACAGTTGCCCACCGGCGGTGTTGAGCGGAAAGTCGCCGCGGTAGGTCAGGTCGTGACCGGTGATCCAGGACATCCCATGGCCCTTGTCGCAGAAGCCGGCGTCCTCGAGGCTCATCAGCACGGTGATGGTGTAGCAGTCGTAGATCGACGCCACGTCCACGTCCGAGCGGTGCAGACCGGCCATGGCGAATGCCTTGTCGGCGGCGCGGGCGATCGGGGTGTGCAGCAGATCCTCGGCGTAGGTCGGGGTCTTGAAGGCGATGTGCTCGCCAAAACCCTTGATCCACACCGGTCGGTGGCGGGCGCTGCGGGCGATGTCGGCGTTGGCGATCAACACGCCCGCTCCCCCGTGCACCCGCATCACGGTCTCGAGCATGTGAATGGGGTCGGCGATCATCGGGCTGGCGAGCACGTCGGCGACCGTGATCGGGGTGCCGTGGAACACCGCACCGGGGTGGCCGCACGCATTGGTCCGCTGGTCGACGGCGATCTTGGCGACCGCGGCGGGGTCGTAACCGTATTCGGCGGCGTAGCGCTGGGCGATCTGCGCGTACGGCGCGTTCTGGCCCACGTTGCCATACGGGATCTCGAATTCCGCCTGCGGCGACCCGTAGTTGTTCGATGACGCCCCATACCAATTCGGGGCCGGCGGCGGCCGCTTCTCGGACTGCGGCTGCGACGCCGAGCCCGGAACAACGGCCAGGGCGGCGTCGCAGATGCCCAGCTCTACCGCGGCGGCCGCCCGCCAGATCATGCCCGCCGCGGTGGCCCCGCCCAAGTCGACCCGCTCACCGAAGTCCAAGGGCAGGCCGAGGTACTCGCACAGGGTGGCGGGCGCGAACATCGCCGACTCGGCGATGCCGTGGGTCAGCAAACCGTTGACGCAGGAGGCGTCGACGCCTGCGTCGTCGATCACCAACTTCGCCAGCACGGCGTACTGGTCGAGGGTGAACAGCGGCGGCCCGGTGGGACGCCGCTGCGCCGGCAGTTCGGCGATGCCGACGATCGCCGCCTCGCCGCGCAGCCCCGTCACTGATCGGCTTCCCGAGGCTTACCGCGCCGGGGTAGCTCGACCGTCGCGGTTCCCGGCATCAGCACCGTCTGCTCGCGGCGGCCGGCGATGTCGAGATCCACCAGGCCGGCGCCCTCGCCGGAAAGGCGCTTTCCGGTGATCGTGCCGCCGAAGCTCAGCGGCTGGCCGGGATGGGCGACCGCGCGGTTCTGGATGGAAAAGGACACCAGCCGGCCACGCCCGCCGATCCAGTCCCCGATGGCCCGGCCGAGCAGCGCGGCCTGCAGGGGTCCGTGGACCAGTACGTCGTCGTAGCCTTCGACCGTGCGAGCCCAGTCTTTGTCGTAGTGGATGCGATGGCCGTTGTAGGTGGCGGCGCTGAAGAAGAACAACTGCTTTTCGTCGACGGTCACGGTGAGTTCGGGCATCTGGTGGCCCACCTCGACGTCCTCGTAAAAGACTTGGCCGGTCATCGGGCTCCTAGGGACGGGCGATCATGGACGTCGACGCCTCGGCGAGCAGGTCTTGGTGCTGGTTGCGGTACACGGTGCGCCAGGTGACCAAGACGAATTTGCCGGAGCGACCCTGCTTTTCGACGATGGAGGCGATGGTGCGCACCATCTCGACTTGGTCGCGGTGATACGCCGGCAGGTGGAAGGCGAAGCTCTCCCCGCCGGCCATCCGCTTGGGGGCGCGCGGAAACGCGAGGCTGCCCGAGACCGCGCCGGAGGAACCGTCGGGCCGCAGCGCCTCGAGGTGCGTGACACCGAGCACGGCGTACTGCAGGAAAAGCGGCGGGCACACGATGTCGCGAAAGCCGTTGGCCCTGGCGTAATCCGGGTCGAACCACAGCGGGTTGTGGTCGCCGATCGCCGCCGCCCACCGTTGCCAGTCGCGCCGGTTCGCCTCGCCCGTCGCCGTGGCGGCGACCGAGCCGACGCGCGCCGCCGATTCGGCGTCGATCAGGCTGTCATCGTTCATTCGGTCTCGTCCAAGGTTTCCTCCAGCCACGATGCGGCGACGTCCGCCCCGCCGCCCCACGTCGAGCCCAGCCGTGCCCGCTCGGACCACAGGTGCAGACCGGTCTCGGTGACGTACCCCATGCCGCCGTGCAACTGGTGGGCGTCCAACGTGATCAACCTGGAAGCGGTGGCGGCGTGCATGCGCGCGATTGCGGTCTCCCGGGTCGCCGTGCGGCCGCGCGCGATCCAGAAGACCGCGGCATGCGCGGCCAGCCGGGCCGCCGCCAGGGCGATGTGCATGTCGGCGACGAGGTGCTGGGCGGCCTGGAACGACGCGATGGGCCGACCGAATTGGTGGCGCAGCGTGGTGTAGTCGACGGTGCGGTCGATCACGGCCTGCCCGACGCCCACCAAGTCGAGCGACCCCAGGGCGACCGCCGTGTTGGCCACGCGCCGCAACGCCGTGGCGGTGGCGTCGCCCACCAGCGCGTCGGCGCCGACCATGACGTCGTCGAAGCGGGCCGTGAACGCCCGGTGCCCGCCCGCGATGGCGAGCGGCTCCACGGACACACCGGGGGCTTCGGGGTCGACGACGAACACCAACGTATCGTCTTGCGCCGCAGCCGATACCACGATGATGTCGGCGACGTCGGCGTCGGCAACATAGTCCGCGGTGCCGCTCAGCCGCCAACCCGCGGCAACGGGATCGGCCCGCAGCGCGGCCGACACCACGGCGGCGTCGCGCGCGCCCCACAGCGCGGTGGTGCCGCGGATCGCGCCCGCGGCCAGGCCCGGCAGCAAGCTTTGCTTGGCCACCAACGAGCCGAGTTGATCGATCGCCAGCGCCGCGTGGATGCTGCTGGCGATCGTCATCGGGCACAGCGCGCGTCCGGCCTCGATAGAGAAGACGGCGAGGTCGTCCAGCGTGCCGCCCGAGCCGCCGTACTCCTCGCCGATGGCCAGCCCGAGCACACCCGCCTCGGTCAGCGCCTTCCACAGCGCGGGAGTGCGACGGTCGGCGCCGGGTTCGGTCAGCGCGCGCACCAGCCGCACCGGGCACTCGGCGGCCAGCAGGGCGCGCAGCGACGCGGCGAACTCGTGCTGTTCGGCGGTGGGTATCACCTTCATGCGTCAGCGCCCGTAGCTGGGCATCTTGTGCCCGCGCTGGGCGATGATGTCGCGGAGCACCTCGTTGGTGCCCCCGCCGAAACGCATCAGGGGCGCCGCCCGGTAGAGCCGCTCGAACGTGCCGGCCAGCGGCGCCTGAGGGCTGCGGTGCGCCAGCAAGCCGTCCGGACCGAGCAGATCGAGCGCGAGCACGGCGATGCGCTGGCGCAGCTCGCTGGTGAACACCTTTTCGACGCTGACCTCCACCGAGGGGATCACTCCGCCGTCGAGGATGGAGGCGGCCTCGTAGCCCATCAGGGTGGCGACCGCCACGTCGGCCTCGGCCTGCGCGAGCCTGCGCCGCAACGACGGGCTTTCGGCCGGCACGGTGCCATCGCGTCGCGGCCGTCGCGCGAGCTCCCGCAGCTCGTCCACGGCCCTCCGCAGGTCGCCCGCGTTGGTCAGTGCGCCGCGTTCCAGATCCAGCGCGCCGGTGATGTACGTCCAGCCGCGGTTGACTTCGCCCACCAGGTTGGTGACCGGCACCCGCACGTCGCGAAAGTGCACCTCGTTGGTGCGGTAGCCCGACCACGCGTAGAGCGGGCGGACCGTCACGCCGGGACTGTCGATTCCGACGACGATGACCGAGATGCCCCGATGGCGAGCGGCCGCGGGATCGGTGCGCACGCAGAGCCACTCGTGGGTGGCGCGCTGCGCGCCGCTGTTCCAGATCTTGGTGCCGTTGATGACCCACTCGTCGCCGTCGCGGACGGCACTGGTGCGCAGGTTGGCCAGGTCGGTGCCCGCGTCGGGCTCGGAATATCCGACGGCGCAGATCATTTCGCCCCTGGCAATCAGGGGTAGCCATTCGGATCTGTTCCGGTCGGTGCCGTGCCGCATGATCATCGGCGCCACCGAGGTGACCGTCAGGTCGGGCCCGGGCACGCCCCAGTACTCGAATTCGCTCATCAACAGGTGCAGGTACATGGCGCCGAGCCCGAGACCGCCGTACTCGGGTGGCCAGTTCAGCCCGAACCAGCCCCTCTCCCCGATCTTGCGACGAAACCGCGCCACCTCGCCGTGCGGGAACTCCAGGTCGTGCTCGGCGAGCTCGGCGCGCAGCTCTGCGGTGACGTTGTCGTGGAGGAACTCGCGGACCTCGGCCAGCCACGCGCGCTGCCCGGCGTCGAGCTCAAAATCCATTCCGGCCCCTTTGCCGCAGATCTGCAGTCGAAGTCTATAAGCGTGATCGACGCGTCGACGGCGTTACACCGACCGCGGGTTCGCGGCGAGCTCGAGCAGCCGTGCGACCGCGGGGTCCGGGTCGGGGCGATGCACAGCGACGATGCTGGTGACGAGGTCGGGTGGTGCTCGGAAAACGGCAGGTAAACCACGTCGGCGTGGCGCATGACCGCGACTTGCTCAGGAACCACGGCAGCCGCGAGACCCGCGATGGGGTAGGACATCATCGCTGACAGCTCGTCTGTCCGGGCCACGATCCGGGGTCTGAGGCCGGCTTCGCGAAGTGCGGCGTGGATCCGGGCGGATACGCCGGGAAGCGACCGCTCGGAAGGAGTGGGCCCGTCCGGCGCGGCATGGGGGCGTCGGCCGGGTGACCACGGCCGCGTCGCCTACGTGACCACTGACGGCGGCACCACCGCTCGCCCGGACGGCAACACCAGGTCCGCCGCGGTCCTGCGCGTCCAGCTGGACCAGGCAAAGAATTGACCACACCGGCGCGCCGACTGTAAATACGCTGTCAAACTCCCGTTAATTCGCATCGGCGCTCTCGCAGATCGGCGGGACGGCTGCCAAAATTTGTGAATCGGCTGGTCGGCGCGGACCAGGACCTGCCCGAGGGAGCCCGAGGGAGATGTCATGCCCACTGTTGAGACACGCCTCCGCGAAGACCTACGCAACTATGCCGTCGAATTGCGGCAGCTGGCATACACCCTTCCCCTCGGTGTGGGCGAGCACGCGCTCCTGCAGTTGTCCGACCGCATGCGCGCAGCCGCAGACCAGGTGATGCGCAAGGGAGCCTGACCGCGACCGGGGCGCTCATGCGTCGTCCGGGTTCAGACCGGCAAACGTCAGGCCTGCGGCGACCGCGGCCATGGCCTGCGCGACCAGATAGATCCATAACGTCGGCCAGGCGAACAGGCCGGCGAGCGCAGCGCCCACGGTGACCGACGGGTTGAACGCGCCACCGGAGATGCCGCCGACCGCGAAAGCGCCCGACACCACGGTGAATCCGATGGCCAGGCCGTAATACGAGTTGTCGGGGTGCGCGCTGCTCGTGGCGACGTTGAGCACCACGTAGCACAGGGCGAAGGTGAACAGGAATTCCACGACGAACACGGCGACCAGCTTGTCGGTCGGCAGGATCAACGTCGCCGGCCGCGCGGCGTGCGCGGGGTCGACGACCCAGTGCACCACCGCCGCCGCGACCAGCCCGGCGCCCAACTGCGCGGCCCAGTACCAGGCGGCGTCCGCCGCCGATATCCGCCGCCGCACCAGCACGGCCAAGGTGACCGCCGGGTTGTAGTGGCCCCCGGAGATGTGGCCGCCCGCGTACACCATCACCATCAGCACCGCACCGATCGCCAGCGGCGCCAACGGGTTTCCGCTGCCGACCGCGGCGCCGCAGGTGAACACCAAGAAGAAGGTGCCAATCGCCTCGACCACGCACTTCGCCGCGGTACGGGAGCGGCCGGCGGCGGGGTCCGCTTCGGCAGTGACGTCGTTGCCCTCGAGCTGGGTGATTCGTTGCATGACACCACCTTCACCCGAGATGGGGGCGGCGTCGTCGGTGCTGCCGCCCGTAGACGCCCCCGGCTGGCGTCAGTTTCCCGATACCCGCCAGCCGCAACCGGCTGGGGGGTCAGCCGCCCTTGAGCCGGATCTTCCAGCGGACGAAGCTCAGGTAGAAGACGCTGATCACCACCAGCATGGCGATGTCGAACCACCACGCGGCCGGCGTGTGACGCCAGTGCGAGTCCTTCGGGCTGAGCGGTCCCGGCACCAGCTTGGTCAGGTCGGCGGTGGAGGCCGACGCCGCGAAGCCCCAGCGCGCCGGAGTGGCCCACGACATCTGGTCCAGCCCGAGCCGTCCGGTCACCGGGATCATGCCGCCGGAGAACACCAGCTGCGACATCACGGCCACCACTAGCAGCGGCATGATCTGTTCGTTCGACTTGGCGATGGCCGACAGCGCCAACCCGAGCATGGCCGACGCCACGCACGTCAGCGCGACGTCGGCGAACAGTTCGAGACCGGGCCGGCCGAGGGCCACCGCACCCTGGGTCGGACCGCCCTTGCCGATCAGCACGATGATGGTCACGATCGCCGACTGGATGACCGCGAAAACCGTGTAGACGCAGACCTTGGCCAGCAGGTAGGCGCTGGTGGACAGCCCGACCGCCTGTTCGCGCAAAAAGATCGGGCGTTCACCGATCAGGTCACGGATGGTCAGCGCGGTCCCCATGAACACCGCACCGACGTTGAGCAGCACCAGGATCTGCCCGGGTTCGTTGGGCGCGGCGCCGTACGGGTTGGGGATGCCGAACCCGACGTTGCCGGGCACCGACATGGACAGCGAACCCATGATGAACGGCAGCACCGCCAGGAACACGAAGTAGCCCCGGTCGGAGAAGATCAGCCGGACCTGCCGCCGCGCGATCGTGGAGAACTGCCGGACGAGGCTGGTGTGCGACGGGTCGCCCAGGTCGGCGGGCTGCTGCGCGGGCGGCGGCGGCGGTGTCGGGCCGGTGCGGGCCAGGTAGCGGGCCTTCGCCCCGTCGGGATCGCCCGCGACACTGCTGAAAATGTCGGCCCAGTTCGTGGTCCCCATGGCCGCCCCGATCTGGCTGGGCGGCCCACAGAAGGCGGTCTTGCCGCCGGGGGCCAGCAGCAGGACCTGATCGCAGACGTCCAGGTAGGTCAGCGAGTGGGTGACCACGAGCACCACGCGGCCGGCGTCGGCCAGCTGCCGCAGCATGGTCATCACCTGGCGGTCCAGCGCGGGGTCCAGGCCGGAGGTCGGCTCGTCGAGGATCAGCAGCGACGGCCCGGTCAGCAACTCCAGGGCGACCGAGGCGCGCTTGCGCTGGCCGCCGGAGAGCTTGTCGACCCGGGTGTGCAGGTGCTGGGTCATCTCGAGTTCCTCGAGCACCCGGGCGACCACCTGGGCCCGGTCGTCCTTGGTGGTGTCCGGCGGCAACCGCAGCTCGGCGGCGTACATCAGCGCCTGCTGCACCGTCAGCTGCCCGTGCACCACGTCGTCCTGGGGCACCATGCCGATCCTGCTGCGCAGCGAAGCGTACTCGGCGTGCACGTTGTGGCCCTCGAACGCGACGGTGCCCCTGGTCGGGTGCGTGTACCCCGCGACGAGCCGGGCGAACGTCGACTTGCCCGCCCCCGACGGCCCGATGACGGCCGTCAGCGTCCCGGGCTGGGCGCCCAACGAGATGTCGTCCAGCAGCGTCTTATTGTTCTCGATCGTCCACGTCACGCCGTGCACGTCCAGCCCACCCGTGGGGGTCGCGGTCGCGCTCTCGTCGCGCCGGGCCAGCGTGCCGCCGGCGAAGACGAGGTCGATGTTGCCGATCGTGACGACGTCGCCGTCGTGCAGCACCGCCGAGTCGACCCGGGCGCCGTTGACGAAGGTGCCGTTGATGCTGCGGTTGTCGTGGATCTCGGTGCCGTGCGGCGTCGGGACCAGGGTGGCGTGATGGCGCGACGCCAGCACTTCGGGAATGACGATGTCGTTGTCGTTGGCCCGACCGATCTTGATCGCGCCCGGGACCGACTCCGCGGCCTTGCCCGGCCGCAGGATCTTCATCATCGATGTCGCGATGTTGGACGCGTCGCCGCCGACCCGCCCGGTCTCCAATCCCGCCGGCTGCCCGACGGGGGCCGGGGGCACGTTCACGGGCTGCGGGCGGTAGATCTGCGGCGCCTGTTGGGCCCCGCTGGGCGACGCCGCCGGGTGGGCACCGGTCGGGTACCGCGGCTGCGGGGCCGACGGGTGGCTCGGCATCGACCCGCTCGGCGGATGCACGGGCTGCGGTCCACTCGGCTGGTGCGTGGGCTGCCGGAACGAGGCCGACGCCGGTTGGTGCGGCTGGCCGGGCCAGTGCGCGCCGGACGGTTGGGACTGCGTCACGCGCGGGCTCGCCGCGCCGGCCGGGTTGACGATCGGGATCGACGTCGTCAGCGGGGGCCGCCCGGCCGCGCCCTGGTGGCGGCCGACCTCGAAGGTCAGCGCCGGACCGTCCGGATTGCCGATGTTGACGCGCGTGCCGTCCTGGATGTCGACCATGGGCACGCGATGGTGATTGACGAACAGCCCGTTGAGGCTGCCGTTGTCGATGGCTATCCATCGGCCCTGGTCGAATCGGACGATGAGGTGCGTGCGGGAGATCAAGGGATGTGCCACGCGGACGTCGGCGCGGAGGTCACGCCCGATCGCGACATCGTTGCCTGCGGCGAACGTGCGCTCGGATCCTTCGTACCGCACGGTCAATACAGGTGGGGCTGGTCGGCTCATTACGACCAACTGTATCGGCAGCGCCGGGAATCGGGTCGCGGAATCTCGACGGGGTCGACTCCATGCGCCCCGGCGCCTTGTGTCGGCCGGCTTTTCGACGGGCGGACGGCGGCCGGCCGCCGCCCCCGCCTGAGGGGAACGATGGTCTTCCTGACGACGTTCCCATCGCCGGTGCGGTCAAGCAGCGGCGTGTCGACGCCCGCGGGCGCGGTGCCCTCGAGCGGTCCGGGCCCGACAGGGAGGAACGCCGGCGTATGGTGCCGGCGGAGCCCGCACCCGAGAACAGCGGCGACTGGCGACGGTTACCGATCATGGTCGAAAGGCTTGCCGCCCTGCCACTTTCGTAGTTAAGTTAGCCGGCTGCCGCGGTGGTGTGCAGGCCGCGCCGCCACGGTGGAGCCTCGGCGGTGACGTCCTTGACGAAATCCCCGATATGGCGGATGGCACGCCTGCCCTCCGGCAGGATGTCCGCCGCCAACGGAAAATCGTGGATCTGGCCGTCCCACAGGTGTAGATCACACGGAATGCCGCTGGCTTCCAAGCGCTTTGCCATCAGCTCGGCATCCGGGAGCAGCAGTTCATCGGAGCTGGCGTGGATGGTCACCGGCGGCAGCCGGGACAGATCGGCGTCCACCGGCGAAGCCACGGCGGAGTCGCGGCGCCCCTCCACAACCTGTGCCTGACTCAGGTATTGGGCGAACATCGACAACGCCCCGCGCGTGAACATCGAGCACTTCCGCGCGTTGGGGTGCCGCAGCTTTCGCGCCGGGTCGGCATCGGTGAACGGTGAGATGGTCGCAATTCCCGCCGGCCGCATCACTTCGTTGCGAATGGCCAACAGCGTGGTCATGAACGCGAGATACCCGCCGGCGGAGTCGCCGGCGACGACCACCTGCTCGCCGTCGAAACCACGATCCTGCAGCCAGCGAAGCCCGCTGATCCCGTCGTCGATCGCGTCGGTGATGTGATGCGAGGGCAGCTTTCGGTATCCCACGGTGAGCACCGCGGCATCCGCCGCCTTCGACAAGCGGGTGACCACCGAGCGGTGCGTGTTGAGACCACAGGTGAGGAAGGCGCCGCCGTGCAAATAGAGGATCGCCCGGTCGGTCGACGCGCCGGGGGCGCAAACCCACTCGGCCGCACAGTTTTCCAGTCGCACCGGTTCGATTTCGGCGGAGATGCCGACCCGCGGCACCAATCCCGCGAGCCCGTCGACGTACTCGAATGGCCAGTGCAAGTTGGGAGTAACGGCCCAGGCGCGCACGGTGTTCTTCACGATCAATCGGCTGGCCAAGGAGACCGCGACCGATTGCGGACTGTGGCGCCGGTGGAGCCGCCGCTTCATTGCGCCACTTGGCAATACGCGATGTGGATCGGTGGTGCTAACCATGCAATCCCTCCTAAATGGGCAGGGGATACCCGCGCGAGGCCGGGAAAAACTGCGGGTGAAGGTGTCGCGAATGTTGGGTACATCACGGTTTACCGCCGGTGGCCGGTGGGTATAGATGAACTTTCCGGCTCTTGATGCAGGGCTCTTCTAGAGCTCCAGGGGCCCGGGCCTCGCGAATCTGGCCCGGTGGCCCAGGATATGACCCATGAGACCCGAGATGCGGGCCGACCCGCTGTTGAGTGGCCGGGTGGCGGTGGTGACCGGCGGTGGCGGCGGCATCGGCGCGGCCACCGCCAGGGTGTTCGCGGCGCACGGAGCCCACGTAGTGATCGTCGACGTGGATGCCGCGCTAGCCGCAGGGACGGTCGACGACATCGCGGCCGCGGGCGGATCGGCCGTGGCCGTGGTCAGCGACGTCCGGGACGCGGATGCGGTCGACGACTTGGCGCGGTCGGTGCTGGATCGCTACGGTCGGGCCGACGTCCTGGTCAACAACGTGGGCCACTGGCTGCGGCATCCGGGCGACTTCGTCGACACCGACGCGCAATTCTGGGACGAGCTCTACCGGATCAACCTGCACCACGTCTTCCTGGTCACCCGGGCTTTCCTGCCGGCGATGATCGCCCGGCGGGCCGGCGCGATCGTCAATGTCTCCTCCGTGGAGGGGATGCGCGGCTATCCGGAGGACCCGGTCTATGCCGCCTTCAAGGCCGCCGTCATCCAGTTCACCCGCAGCCTCGCCGTGCAGGTGGGCGGGCACGGGGTGCGGGTCAACGCGATCGCCCCCGACGTGACGGAATCGCTGCAGGTGCCCTACTCGCAATGGCTGTCGCCCGAAGAGCAGACGCAGTGGCCGCAATGGGTTCCGGTCGGCCGGATGGGGGTGCCCGAGGATCAGGCCGACGTGATCCTGTTTCTGGCGTCGGACCTGTCGGCGTTCGTCACCGGCCACACCATCCCGACCGACGGCGGAACCGGCGCGGCGGGCGGCTGGTTCCGCTCGTCGCGCCGGCCCGACCGCGAGTGGACGAATCGGCCGATCGCGCCGTGATCGTCCTGGCCCTCAGACCAGCCCCAACGCGGCGTTCTCCGCCCGGATCCGGACGTTGAGCACCAGTGCGTTCGCGATGCTGAACGCGATCGCCGTCAGCCACGCCGAGTGCACCAGCGGCAGCGCGGCCACCTCCGCCGTGACGGCGGCGTAATTCGGGTGGCGTACCCATCGGTAGAGCCCGTCGCGCACCAACGGCGCGCCCGGGATGACGATGAGCCGTGGATTCCAGCGCCTGCCGAGCACGCTCACGCAGCGCCAGCGCACCGCGGTGCTCAGCGCCACCACAGCGAGCATCGGCCAGCCCAGCCATCCGATGAACGGCCGTGCGAACACCCAGGTTTCCACGACGCATGAAACCAGCAGCAGGGCATGCATGCTGACCATCGCCGGGTAGTGGTCACGGCCGAATTCCTTGCCGCCGTGCGCGAGTGACCATTTGGTGTTCCGTTGTGAGACCGCCAGCTCCACCAGGCGCTCGACGCCGATGGCCAGAATGAACAGGTAGTAGTACATGGTCTCGTCCCTCACCACTGCAGCAGGAGCAGCTCGAAGCTGAAGCCCGGCCCCATCGCCAGCATCACCCCGAAGGCCCCTTCGGCCGGCGGCCCCGCGACGGTTCGGCGCAGGACGTCGAGCACGGACGCCGAGGAGATGTTGCCGTTGTCCCGCATCGAGTTTCGGCTGTGCACCAACGCCTCCGGCGGGAGTTCAAGCGCATCCTCGATCGAGTCGAGGACTTTCGGGCCGCCGGGATGACACACCCACGCCGAGACGTCGGCCAGGGACAGGCCGTGGTCGGCCAGGAAACCGTCGACCTCGTCCCGCAGGTAGGCATCGGCCATCTTGGGCACGTCGCGCGACATCACCAGCTGGAACCCGCTGGATCCCACGTTCCACCCCATGACGTCAACGGTCTCGGGCACCACACAGCTGCGCGTCCCCAAGAGCCGGGGCGCACGACGTCCGTTGTGGGCGGGGGGGATTCGGTCGGCTCCGGTGGCGACCACGGCGGCTGCGCCGTCACCGAACAGAGACACCCCGATCAGGGCGGGGATCGAGGTGTCGTCGCGCTGCAGCGTGAGGGAGCACAACTCGACCGACAGGAGCACGGCCACATCCCCCGGGTAGCCATGCAGGTAGTCGTGCACGCGCGCCATCCCGGCGGCGCCGGCAACACAGCCGAGGCCGAACAGCGGAACGCGCTTGATGTTGGGCCGCAGGCCGATTCGGGTCATCAGCCGCGCGTCGATGGTCGGCACCGCGACGCCGGTGCTGGAAACCATCACGATGGTGTCCACCTCGTGTGCCGCGATGCCGGCCTCCTCCAGCGCCGAACGTATCGCCCGTTCGCCGAGATCGACGGCGACCTCGAGATAGGCATCGTTGGCTTCGGTGAAGCCGCTCAGCTGTGGGTAGCGTGACAGCGGCAGCGCGAGGCTGCGGTGGTCTACCCCCGTCGTCTCGGCGAAACGCAGGAAACGCGGATCGGCGAATTCGGTGAGCTCGCGGGCGACTTCGTCTTGGTTGTACCGGTGCGGGGTGAAGGCCACCGCCGCCCCGGCGATGTGCGGTGCGCCCTGCTCGCGGTGAGCGGCCCGGCGCGGCGATGTGAGATGCGTTGTTGCGGTCATGCCTATGCCGACGACGGGCCGCGCCGCACGGTTCATCCGAATGACTCGCGGGTGAGATGAACCACACGGCGGCGCTTGCCGTTAACCAACCGAGGGGGTGGCAGGGGAAGTAGCGCGACGCGAGTCAGGGTGTCTGCGCGGGGCGGAACCGGGCCTGGTCGTCGATGACCGTGACCGGTATGCCGTTGAGCGCACCGTTTCCGGACGGCTCGTCGATAAACGTCGGTGGGGAAAGCACATTCGTGTTGACCCCCGGTGAACTGTTGGCGACCGACAGGCGAGTGCCCGGCTTGCCGTGCCCCCATCCGTGGGGCATCGACACCACGCCCGGTTTGATCGCGTCGGTGATCTCCACAGGCACCTTGATCTCGCCGGCCGCCGACTTCACGGTGACGACGTCGTCGTCGGCGACACCGCAGCGCACCGCGTCGTCGGGATGAATCAGCAACGTGCAGCGGTCCTTTCCCCTCATCAGCGCCGGCACGTTGTGCAGCCAGGTGTTGTTCGAGCGCAGGTGCCTGCGACTCACCAGGACCAGCGGCTCGGCGGGCCGCTCCAGCCGCGCCGCGAGCCTCGGCAGGTCGTCCAGCAGGTATTGCGGGGCGAGATGGATCTTCTTGTCGAGGGTGCCCAAGATCTCGGGCAACTGCGGCACCATCGGCCCGAAGTCGATGCCGTTCGGGTTGGCCTTGAGCATGTCCAGGGTGAGCCCGCCCGGGTTCTTGCCGTACTGGTCCCCGAACGGCCCGGTGCGCAGCGTGAGGTCGAGCATGCGCTCGGGGCCACCTTTCAAACCGGCCTCGTCATACAGCTTGCGGATCTCCGCACCGTCGAGGCCCTGGGTGAAGGCCAGGTAGTCGAAGAAGCCGTCGTCGATCGCCGCGACGTCGACGTCCTCGGCCGGTGTTCCGGTGCACAGGCCGGTCAGCCGGATCAGGATCTCCCACTCGTGCGGGCGGTCGCCCGGATCGAATACCGGCGCGGAGTAGTTCGCGATGCTGCGGATCGCGAAAAGCAGGATCAGGTCGTCGTGGTGCGGCTGCTCGAGCGGGGACAGGCCGGGCAGGATCACATCGGCGTGCCGCGTCGTCTCGTTGAGCCAAAGGTCAACGGAGATCATCGCTTCCAGCATCGGCAGCACCTCGTCGAGCTTGTCGCCGCTAGGGGTGGACAAGACGGGATTGCCTGCGACGGTGATCAGCGCCTTGAGCTGGCCCTCGCCCGGGGTGGCGATCTCCTCGGCCATGCACGACACCGGCGCCTGGCCCAGCACTTCCTTGGCCCCGCGCACCCGGGTGTGCCAGCGGCCGAATTCCGGGAGGCCGCCCTCCAGGCCGGGCAGCGGCTGCGTGGTGATCGACCACGCCGCCGGCTTGGGAAACATCGCTCCCCCGGGCACGTCGAAGTGGCCGGTCAAGATGTTGATCACGTCCACCAGCCAGCTGGCCAGGCTGCCGAACTCTTGGTTGCACAAACCAATTCGCCCGTACACCACGGATTTCTCGGTGCCGGCGAGTTCCCGGGCCAGAAGGCGGATGCGGTCCTCGCCGATGCCGGTGACCGCGCTGACCCGTTCCGGCGGCCACTCCGCGGCCACCCGGCGCATGGTGTCGACGCCGTCGACGTGCGGCCCGGGATTGATCAGGTCTTCATCGAACAAGGTGTGCGCCACGGCCAGCAGCAGCGCGGCGTCGGTGCCGGGCACGATGGGAAGCCATTCGTCGGCGCGGTCCGCCGTCTGCGTGCGCACCGGGTCGATCACGATCACCTTGCCGCGCTTGCGGATCGCCTCGATCAGGCCCATCACGTCGGGCGCGGCCAGCAGCGAACCCTGCGACGCGGCGGGGTTGGCCCCCATGATGACCATCAGGTCGGTGCGTTCGATGTCGGGCACCGGGAAGTTCCACCAGAGGCCGTACATCAGGTGCGAGGACAGGTTCTTCGGCCATTGGTCGACCGTCCCCGGCGAATACGTCACCGGCATGCCGGACATGCCCATCAGCACACCGGCGTACCGGGCCAACGAAAACGAGTGCGCCAGCGGGTTGCCGGTGTAGGCGGTGACCGCGCCGATCCCGTATTTCTCGATCACCGGCGTCAGCAATTCGGTGCAGCGGCGGAAGGCCGCGTCCCAGCTGACCTCGCGCCATTGGCCGTCGACCTTGATCATGGGCCGGCGGATGCGGTCCGGGTCGTCGTGCAGCGCCGCAAGTGAGACACCCTTCGGGCAGATGTGTCCGCGGCTCCACACGTCGTCGCGGTTTCCCCGGATGCCGGTGACCTTGCCGCCGTCGACCCGAATCTCCAAGCCGCACATGGCTTCACAGAGGGGGCAGGTGCGCAGGTGCCTGCCGTCCTCGCCCGTCGTCACCCACCCACTGTATTCCGCTACCGACCGTCGCGGAAGTGGCAAAATGCGGCAACCGGCGGCCCACGAATTCCTTGAGAGACATTTGAATCGGGCCGGTGCGCTGTACAAGGGCGAGTCGCCGAACTTAGCGTCGACGCCGTGAGCGATCACGCCACCGGCATCGAATACCTGCGCGCTGAGGTCATCGACCGGGTAGACGCGCAGCCCTTCGAGGACTGGTCCCCGGCCCTGCTGCGGGCCCTGATCGCGGTCTTCGACCTGAACGGCGTGGTCCCGGCCACCCCCCGCGCCTTCCGGCCCCACATCGTGAAGTAGCCGCCACAACCGCGAAAGCGGCACTGGCAGCGCGATTTCCACAACGCCTCGGCGACGGGGGGGGCGTCCGCGTATTAGGCTCCGGCACAGCCCCGGCAACCCGGCGGGAGAACGGAGCCACCGCGGTGGAGATGTGGGAACTGTCCGCGCGTGAGCGGATCCGCGACACGATTGCCCGCTACAACTGGGCCGGCGACGCCGGCGACGTGGACGGCCTCGCCGCGACGTTCTGCGCGGACGGCGTCCTGGAAATCCGCGGCCGCGAGCCGCTGCGGGGGCGATCGGCGATCGCCGCGTTCCTGCGCGGTGTGGCCGTCACCCGGGAAGCGGACCTCAAGCCGATCGTCCGGCACGTCGTCAGCAACGTGCTGTTCACCGGGCTCAACCGCGACACGGCGCACGTCTCGTCGTACTTCACCGTGGTCACCCACGTCGGCCTCGACCATGCCGGCCGCTACCGCGACACCTTGGTGCCCGACGGCGGCACCTGGCTCATCAGCCATCGGAAGGTCTCGACCGACTGGGTGGCCCCGGACTCCGCCATGGCTCGCCGCAGATGAACGTCGGTGGCGATTGCGTGAATGTCTGGCTGATGATGTTTGCCGCGGACCGCTCAACGGCTACAGATAGAAATCACACCTAGACATTGCGGTTGATCCTGATTGCGTTCGCCGGCGGGCCCCGGGACTGAGCGCACGCTGTGTGACCAGCGGTCATAGCCGCACCGACGAGACGAGCGGATATGGAACGACTGAGCGGTTTTGACGCGTTCTTCCTGTACCTGGAATCACCGACGCAACCCTTGAACGTTTGCTGCGTGCTGGAGTTGGACCCGTCGACCATGCCGGGTGGCTACTCATTCGACCGGTTGCGTGAAGCGCTGTGGGCGCGGTTGGACGCGGTGCCGGAATTCCGTCTTAAGCTGGCCGACAGCCAGCTGAACCTCGACCATCCGGTCTGGACCGACGACGATGATTTCGACCTCGGGCGGCATCTGCACCGCGCTGCCGTCCCGGCACCCGGCGGCCCCCGGGAGTTAGCGGAGATCTGTGGTCACGTCGCCGGGCTCCCGCTCGATCGCGATCGACCGCTGTGGGAGATGTGGGTGATCGAGGGCCTGCACGGCAACGAGGCGCTGGCCGTCGTCCTCAAGGTTCACCACGCGGTGGTGGACGGGGTGGGCGGGGCCAACCTGCTGGCCCAGTTGTGCAGCAGGGCGCCGGACGCGCCGGCGCCGGAACCCGCCACCCGCGCCGGCGCGGCGAATCCCCTCCTGATCGCCGCCTCCGGGCTGATCGCTGCCGGGCTGCGGCCGTGGCGCCTGGCCAAGGTGCTACCGGCGACCGCGCTAACGCTGGCCCAGACGGTGCTGCGGGCCCGCGGCGGTGGACACACCATGGCCGCCCCGTTCGCCGGGCCGCCGACGCCGTTCAACGGCCGGTTCACCAAGCGCCGCAACGTCGCGTTGGCCAGCCTGGACCTCGAGGACGTCAAGAAGGTCAAGAACAGATTCGGCGTCACCGTCAACGACGTGGTCACCGCGCTGTGCGCGGGGGCGCTGCGGCAGTTCTTGCTGGAGCGGGGCGAACTGACGGACAGGCCGCTGGTGGCCAGTGTGCCGGTCTCGGTCCGGGGCAAATCGGACCGGCCGGGCCGCAACCAGACCACCTGGATGCTGTGCCGGCTGGAAACCCACATCGACGACCCGGCGCAACGACTGCGCAGCATCGCCGAAGGCAACACCGCCGCCAAGGAGCACTCGGCCGCCCTCGGTCCCAGCCTGCTGCAGGACTGGACGCAGGTGGCCGGACAGACGATGTTCGGCGCCGCGATGAAGCTGCTGCCGCGCATACCCCTGCCCGAGAAACCGCCGCACAACCTGGTGATGTCCAACGTGCCCGGCCCGCAGGAACAGCTCTACTTCCTGGGCTGCCGGCTCGACGCGATGTATCCGCTCGGTCCGATCATCGCCGGCGCCGGTCTCAACATCACCGTGATGTCGCTGAACGGGCGGCTCGGCATCGGCCTCATCGCCTGCCCCGACCTGGTGGCCGACCTGTGGGACGTCGCCGACGCGTTCCCCGCCGCGCTCAAAGAGCTGCTGAATTGCAGCGAACCCAGCCACGACTAGACCCGGCCCGCGCAGGCCCGTCGGGCCACGCGGCCGTGGCATGGCAAGGTGACTTCCGTGGCAAACACCGTTGCGCAACATGACCTGCGTGAAATCAGCACTCCGAAGGGCGCTTTGCGTTACTACGACACCGGCCCGGAATCGGCCCCGGTGCTGTTGTTCCTGCACGGCTCCGGCCCGGGCGTCACCGGATGGCGCAATTTTCGCGGCATCCTGCCCGCTTTCGCCGAGCGGTTCCGCTGCCTGATCCTGGAGTTTCCCGGCTTCGGCGTCAGCGACGACTTCGGCGGCCACCCCATGATCACCGCGTTCGGGACCGTGTCGCCCTTCCTGGACGCACTCGAGATCCAGCAGGTGCACATCGTCGGCAACTCGATGGGCGGCGGGGTCGGCATCAACTTCGCCACCCACAACCCCGACCGCGTCGACCGATTGGTCACCATCGGCGGCATCGGGACCAACATCTTCAGCCCGAGCCCGAGCGAGGGCATCCGGCTGCTGCAGGAGTTCGTCGAGGACCCCACCCGGCAGCGGCTGGTCGACTGGCTCAAGTCGATGGTCTACGACCAGGCGCTGATCACCGAGGAGCTGATCGGGGAACGCTGGGAGCTGGCCACCGACCCGGACACGCTGGCCGCGGCGCGCCGCATGTACGGGAAGGCCGCCTTCGCCGCGATGAACGCCGCGATGGCCGCCTCCGACCGCCCGATGCCGTGGGCGGTCATGCACAAGCTGACGGCGCCCACCCTGCTGACGTGGGGACGCGACGATCGGGTGAGCCCGCCGGACATGGCCCTCATCCCGATGCGCACCATCCCCAACGCGGAGCTGCACATCTTCCCCAACTCCGGGCACTGGGCCATGATCGAGGCCCGGGAGGCGTTCGAGAGCGTCGTGGGGGCGTTCCTTTCGCGGGGCTAACCCGGCCCGGCCAGGCCGGCGGTCAACAACGCGCGCGCACCCGGATTGCCGTCCAGGACACGGGTGGTGCGGACGCTCATCCGCCACTCGCCGTCGATCCGCAGCAGCGTGAAATGGTTTGCCGCGCAACGCCATACCCGATAGCCGTCGTCGTGTCGGATCAGGACCAACGACTCACACACGGCCACCGCCGAGTCGCCGCTGACGGTGACGACGCACGGGCCGAGGAAGTGACAGCACCCCTTGGCCACCAGGTTCTGGTGGGCCGGCGACTGCACCATGGCGTGCACCTCCGCTCTGCCCTCCATGCGCCAGCCGTCGACCTCGTAGCTGCCGTCGCGCGCCCAGAGCCGCGCGGTCGCTTCGGCGTCCCCCGCATCCACCGCCGGGCCGTAGGAGGCGATGAGCCGGCCGATATCGCGTTCGTCCTCGAGTCTGCGCAGCCGGGTCGCGATGCCGTCGACATCGGTCATGGTTTTCTCCTCATCGTCGGGGTTACTGCGGTAGACCATTACTAAGCCCTCACACGTTAGGACGAACTGCATGAGCGAGCGGGTTCCGAACCGGGTAATCGACCGGGTCATTGAACTAGGCGACCAGCTGCGCGACCAGGCCGCCGAAGCCGAGCGGATCGGCCGGCTCACCGACGACACGGTCAAGCTGATGAAGGGCGCGGGCCTGATCCGGATGCTGCAGACCAAGCAATA
>NZ_LZJM01000199.1:0-61864 GCF_001667665.1 Mycobacterium sp. E342 | reverse complement strand
CGTCGCCAGGAAGGGGGTGGGGTCGGTCGCGTGCCCCAATTCTTCGAGCACGATGGCCAATTCGACGGCGCTGGCGGGGTCGTTCAGCTCGGTCCAGCCCTGGTCCACATACGACTTCCACAAGGGACGGGGGTCGACGCCGTCCTCGGCCACGCCGCGGACCAGTGCGGGCGGGCACTGCTTGGCGACGGCGTCGCGAACGGTCTTCTGCCACAGCCGTTGATCGGCGTCGAACTCCAACAGCATGAAGGCCGCCTCCCTGTCATCACCGCCAGCGCGAGAATATCATTCTCGCATGCGGAAGTAATAATCTCGCAATCGGGTTATGGGGTCACAACGACGGCCCGGCGGCTATCGACCTCGACCGCGTTGACCGGTTGCGATGCGAGACTGCGCTCGGGGCATTGCGACACCGGCGCCCGGACGAAGGAGAAGACATTGGATCGCGAGACCTATCAACGGGGGCTGCACATCCGCTCGGCGGTGCTGGGCGAGGAGTATGTCAACCGCGCCCTGGCCGGCGCGGACGATTTCACCAAGCCATTGCAGGATCTCGTCACCGAGTACTGCTGGGGCGCGGTGTGGGGCCGCGACGAGTTGTCCCACAAGACCCGCAGCATGCTCAACCTGGCGATGATCTCGGTGCTGAACCGGCCCAACGAGTTGCGCACGCACGTCAAGGCGGCCCTGACCAACGGCGTCACCCGCGAGGAGATTCGCGAAATCTTCCTGCAGGTGGCCATCTACGCGGGGGTGCCGGCCGCGGTCGACAGCTTCCGCATCGCCGGTGAGGCGTTCGCCGAACTAGAGCGGGACTAGGGGACCGTCGTGCAGCTTGGCTTCGTCGGGCTGGGCAACATGGGTTTTCCGATGGCGCGGCGCCTGATTCAGGAGAACCACGATGTCGTCGCCTTCGACACGCGCGCAGCGGCGCTCGAGCGCATCGTCGCGTTGGGGGCGCGTCCCGCGTCGTCGCCGAGAGACGTCGCCGACCGCACCGACACGGTGCTGGCCAGCCTCCCCACGCCGGCCGCCTCGCTCGAGGTGGCGACCGGCGCGGCGGGTGTGATCGAGGGCGAGCGGATCGAGCGCTATGTCGACCTGTCCACCGTCGGCAGCCGCGCCGCGAATCAGATCCATGACCGCCTCGCTCAGCGGGACATCGTGGCGATCGACAGCCCGGTCAGCGGCGGCGTCGGCGGCGCCGAAAAGGGCGCCCTCGCGATCATGGTGTCCGGTCCACGCGCCGGTTTCGATGCCGTCCGGCCCGCGCTCGAGGCGATCGGCCGGCCCTTCTACGTCGGAGCCAAACCCGGTTCGGCGCAGACGATGAAGCTGGCCAACAACATCCTGGCGGCCAACGTCCTGGCCGCGACCGCCGAGGTCGTGGTGATGGGCGTCAAGGCCGGGCTCGACCCGGGCGTGATGATCGAGGTGCTCAACGCCGGCTCCGGCGCGACGAGCGCGAGCCGGGACAAATTCCCCCGCGCGATCCTCCCCCGGACATTCGATTACGGGTTTGCCACCGGACTGATGGTCAAGGACGTGCGGCTGTACCTGGAGGAAGCGGAAGCGCTTGGCGTGCCGACGGACGTGGCCGCAACGATCGGCCTCATCTGGGAGGCGACCGCCGATGACCAGGGCGCCGACTCGGACTTCACGACCGTGATCAAACCACTCGAGAAGGTCGCCGGAGTGATTGTGGGCCGGCCGTCGGCGTAGCCGGTCAATCGTCCTGGATAGAGGCCGATGGCCCTGATCCACGGGCCGGAGAATGGTATTATCCAGTTTCAAGAACGATCCTTGCACCAGGACGGCGAAAGCGCCCACTACCAGGGACGATGATTAAACGAAACGCTTACCGAAAACCCCATTGATTGGCCCTCGAGAAGAATGTTAGGTTGTCTATCATATGACCCGACTGGGTTCACTTTGAGTGCCCGAGCCGGAGGGTGGCTTTCGTGATCGAACACGCCGACGGAACCCGCACGCCGCTGATCGACGCCAGCGTGCACATCTTCTTTCCGTCCAACAAAGCGTTGCGGAGCGTCTTGCGCGAGCCCTTCAAGAGCCGCGGTTTCCCCGATTACGAGATGGACTGGTACGGCGCCCCGGGCGGTGAGTATGCGCCCAACACCGAGGGTCCCGACGGGCAGTATCCCGGTTCCGATCCGGGACTCGTTGCCCACGAACTGTTTTCGAAGCGTGGGGTCGACGTGGCGGTCCTGCACCCGATGGCCCGCGGCATCATGCCCGACCGGCACCTGGGCAGCGCGCTGCACGCCGCGCACAACGAGATGGTGGTGTCGGACTGGCTGGAGCACAGCGAGTTCGGCGAGCGGTTCCGCGGCACCATCCGGGTCAACCCCGATGACATCGCCGGCGCGCTGCGGGAGATCGAGAAGTGGCGTGGGCACCCTCGGGTGGTCCAGATCGGCGTGCCGCTGCAATCCCGCGAGCTCTTCGGCAAGCCCCAGTTCTGGCCGCTGTGGGAAGCCGCGGTCGACGCCGGCCTTCCCGTTGCTGCGCACATCGAAGTCGGGTCGGGCATCGCCTTTCCGCCGACACCCAACGGGAACACTCGTACCTACGAGCAGTACGTCAGCTTCATGGCGCTGAACTACATCTATCACCTGATGAACATGATCGCCGAGGGAGTGTTCGAGCGCTTCGCCGGCCTGAAGTTCGTCTGGGGCGACGGCGCGGCGGACTTCGTGACGCCGTTCATCTGGCGGATGGACACGTTCGGCCGGCCGCACCTGGAGCAGACACCGTGGGCACCGCGGATTCCCAGCGATTACCTGCCCGGTCACGTGTATTTCGTCCAGGGCAGCCTCGACGGTCCCGGCGATACCGAGTTCGCCGGCGAATGGTTCGGCTTCACCGGCAAGGACGACATGGTGATGTTCGGCTCCAGTTATCCGCACTGGCAGTGCGGCGATATCAAGAAGCTTCCCCGCGCCCTCTCCGCCGAACAACGCGAGAAGTTGTGCTGGCGCAACGCGGCGCAGCTCTACCACATAGACATTCCCGCCGGGGTGGGCGCACAGTAGAAGTACGACGTGATACCGAGGAGTTTCAGATGACGTTGACCCATTCGCAGGAGCGGGTTCCCGCTGCCGAGCGCATAGCCGTCCGATGCGTCGACTCAGATGTCCACCCGGCACCCAAGCGCGGAGAGCTCGTGCCGTACATCCCCGAGCCATGGCGCAGCAAGTACTTCCTCACTCGCAATATCGGTGAGCAGATCTACTACGACGCCCCGGACTACGCGCACTCCTACGCGATGCGCGTGGACTCGTTCCCGCCCAACGGCGAATTCCCCTGCAGCGACCCGGACATGGCGTTTCGTCAGCTGATCATGGAGGCCGGCTCCGACATCGCGATCCTGGAACCCGGCGCCTACCCGGCGCGCCTGCCCGAAGCGCAGCACGCGATGGCGGCCGCGCTGAACGACTGGCAGGCCAATCACTGGCTGGACAGCCACAACAACTGGCACGAGCGGTGGCGCGGTTCGATTTGCGCCGCCATCGAGGAGCCGGAAGAGTCCGCGCGCGAAATCGAACGCTGGGCCGGGCACCCCTACATGGCTCAGATCCTGATCAAGGCTGAGCCGCGGCCGTCTTGGGGGCACCCAAAATACGACCCGATCTGGGCGGCCGCCACCAAGCACGACATCACCGTGAGCTGTCACCTGTCGCGCAGCCAGTTCGACGAGCTACCGATCCCGCCGGTCGGATTCCCCAGCTACAACCACGACTTCATGGTGACCTACTCGCTGCTGGCCGCCAACCAGGTGATGAGCCTGATCTTCGACGGCGTTTTCGACCGGTTCCCGACCCTGCGGATCGTGTTCGTCGAGCACGCCTTCACCTGGATCCTGCCGCTGATGTGGCGGATGGATTCGATCTACGAGGCACGCAAGTCGTGGGTCGACATCAAACGCAAGCCGTCGGAGTACGTCAAGGACCACATCAAGTTCACCACCCAGCCGCTGGACTACCCCGAAGACAAGACCGAGTTGACCCGCGCGCTGGAATGGATGGAGTGCGAGAAGATCCTGCTCTTCTCCTCGGACTACCCGCACTGGACGTTCGACGACCCCCGCTGGTTGGTCAAGCACCTGCCCAAGCACGCTCGGGACGCGGTGATGTACAAGAACGGCATCGCCACCTACCACCTGCCCGAGACCGTTCCGGTCCTCGAGGGTCAAACCCGGGTGCTCTGAATTGACCGAAGAGACCAAACGGCCCGAGCCCCGTCTCGCCCAGGGCCGTGAGCATGTCGTCGCGACCGTGGACGAGATCCCGCCGGGCAAGCACAAGCTGGTGCCCATCGGGCGGCACGGCGTAGGCGTCTACAACGTCAACGGCAGCTTCTATGCCATCGCGAATTATTGCCCACACCAAGGCGGTCCGCTCTGTTCCGGCCGCGCGCGGGGACGCACGATTGTGGACGAGACCGCTCCGGGCGACTCGGTCATGGTGCGCGACCTGGAGTATATCTATTGCCCTTGGCACCAATGGGGTTTCGAGCTGGCCACCGGCACCACCGCGGTCAAGCCCGAATGGAGTATCCGGACGTATCCGGTGCGCGTCGTCGGCAACGACGTTCTGGTGCAGGCCTAACTACAGGAGAATCGGGTGCCTTCAATCGAGATCAACGGGGGAAATGTCGTCTACGAAATCCTCGGCGACTCAGGCGATCTCATTGCCCTGACGCCGGGTGGCCGGTTCAGCAAGGAGATCGAGGGCCTGCGTCCGCTTGCCGACGCGCTCGCCGCCGGCGGCTACCGCGTGCTGCTGTGGGACAGGCCGAACTGCGGCGCTTCCGACGTACAGTTCTACGGTCAGAGCGAATCGCACATGCGCGCCGAGACGCTGCACAAGCTGGTGACCGGGCTGGGCTTCGAGCGCTGCATTCTCGCCGGCGGCTCCGGCGGCGCAAGGGATTCCATGCTGACCACGATGCTCTACCCCGAGATGGTCACCAAGCTCGTGGTCTGGAACATCGTCGGCGGCATCTACGGCACCTTCGTGCTCGGTTCCTTCTACATCATCCCGAGCATTCTCGCGGTGCGCGGCACCGGAATGGACGGCGTGGTGAAGGTGCAGGAGTGGCGCGATCGCATCGAGGAAAACCCGAACAACAAGCAGCGCTTCCTCGACTTCGACAAAGACGAGTTCCTCAAGGTCATGCTGCGCTGGCTCAACGCATTCGTTTCCAAACCGGGACAGACGATCCCGGGCGTCGAGGACGAGATGTTCGACCGAATCAAGGTGCCCACCTTGATCATTCGCGGCGGCGAGAACGACATGGATCACCCGAAGCGGACGTCGCTGGAGGTCAGCTGCTTGATCAAGGGGTCGAAGCTCATCGATCCGCCCTGGCCGGAGGACGCCTGGGAGCGTGCGTCCGAGGACCGCGCGGCGGGCCGGGTGCAGCACTTCAACATGTTCGACACGTGGGTGCAGGCGGCGCCCGCGATACTTGGTTTCCTGGGTTCGTGAAGTCCCTACACGGTGCGAATGTGAACCTCGCAGTTGAGCGACGCCTCCAGCGCCGTGTGAACCCGGCTCTCGGGAATGCGTTCGAGGTCCTCCTCACGCAGCGTCACGTGCACGATGTCGAAACCGTCGTCACCCGGGGTCCGCTCGATGTCGCCGGTGAGCCCGAAGCCGGACAGCACACCGTGCGCGTCATCGTCGGTTCCCCGGCTGATGAAGGTGACGATCCCGGGAACCGCCTTGTCTCCAAATATTTTGGCGCACAACTCAATTGCGGTGTTTCTGGCCGCATCGCCGTCTTCGGCCGCAATCAGCAACTCGACCTCGCGGCGGCTCGGGGGCATGGCAGCGAGATCGTTGTGAACCACGTCGGCGCCGGCCGCACCAGCGAGTTCAAGGAGCGCAGCCATGCCGTCTCGTAGCTGTGCGGCGGTGAGCACGCTTTCCGGATCAACGTTGACGCGCACCACCGCAGTTCGCATGTGCGCAAGCCTAACGAAGACGATGGCAGGCCAGCCGTGAACACCACCCAATCCACTCCTATCACCACCGCCACCTTGCCCGGTAGCGAATCCCGGCTGCTGAGCGAACAGCGCGAAGACCTGGCGGCGTATCGACGCCTCGGCGGATACCGCCCGCTGGCCGACGCCGACGCGTTGCTGAGCGAGGTCGACGCCAGCGGGCTGGTCGGTCGTGGCGGCGCCGCCTTTCCGCTGGCCGTGAAGCTGCGTGCGGTGCGCGATAACGGCCGTATTGCCGGCGGCGCCGTGGTCGTCGCGAATGGTGAAGAGGGGGAACCGGCTTCGATCAAAGACCGCTGGCTGCTGCGCAACCGGCCCCACATAATCATCGACGGTCTCCGGCTGGCCGCGGCGATCGTCGGCACCGAACGCGCCTATGTCTACGTGTCCGACCCGGAATCGGCGCACAGCGTCGAGACCGCGCTCGATGAGCTCGATCCCGACGCGCTGGGCGGCCTCGCGGTCGGCGTGGTGACCGTAGAGCCCGGGTATGTGGCCGGCGAGGAAACCGCCGCCGTCCGAGCGATCAATGGCGGCCCGGCCAAGCCGACCGACAAGCCACCACGCCCCTTCGAAACCGGCGTCGATGATCGACCCACGCTGGTGAGCAACGTCGAGACCCTGGCCAACCTGCCCTACCTGCAAAGCCACGGCGCCACGGTGTTCCGCTCGCAGGGCACGACGCTGTCCCCGGGCACCTTCCTGGCGACCATCACCGGGGCCGGCCGCCCGCCGGTTCTCTACGAACTCCCGCACGGTACGCCGTTCACCGAACTCCTTGCGTTACACGGCGTTCCGCTGGAGCAGGTGCGCGGGGCGTTGATGGGCGGCTACTTCGCCGGCCTGCTCAACCGCGCCGTGCTGGACACGACGCTGGACCACGAGACGATGCGGCGGCTCGGCAGCGGCCTGGGTTGCGGCGCGATCTCGGTGATCACCGACGACTGCCCCGTCGCGGTCGCGGCGTCCGTGCTGGCCTACTTCAACCGCGAGAACGCCGGGCAATGCGGGTCGTGCTTCAACGGGACGGCCGCGATGGCCGCCGTGGCCGGCGCGCTGCGGGACGGCGCCGCGACGACGGAAGACGTCGAACGGTTACGCCGCTGGTCGGTGCTGCTGCGCGGACGTGGCGCGTGCGCAACGCTGGACGCCGCCACCAACGTCGCCGCCAGCCTGCTCGGACAGTTCCCCGGGGAAGTCGCCACGCATCTCGACGGCGCGTGCCCGAACTGCACCCGTGGCGCGTTCCGCGCCGATCGGCCCTACCAGGCGGAAGCTGTGAGGCCCGCATGAGGATCCGTTTGGACCGCACCGTTTGCGACGGCTTCGGAATCTGCGCGAAATACGCGCCCGGATATTTCTCGCTGGACGACTGGGGCTACGCGTCCCTCATCGGTGATGGCACCGTCGCGGAGGCGGATCGCGACGCGGTCATGCGCGCATTGATGGATTGCCCCGTACACGCGATCGCCGAGATCGGTGAGCGCACGTCCCCCGCACCACACCCGCCGCTCACCGAGGCGGACGACCCGGCCGAGCACCTCAAAACCGAAGAGAACGAGGCGGAATGGGGATTCACCCGGTGAGCCGTCTCGCGTCGCGCTGATCACGCAGCGCTGTTGTCGCCGCCCCCGGAAGTTCCACCTGGTCATGGCGGTGTCAACGGAATAGGCTGACACCAGCCAAGGTCAGGATGGCCCCGCTGGGAGGCCCACCATGAGGTGGTTCGTTCGTCGTCCGGCCGCCGTCGCGGTCGCCTTCGTGGCGATGGCGGTCGCGGTGATCGCGAGGCCGGCAATCAGCTCGGCGGACTGCGATCACAACATGTCGTGGAATCCGGCGACCCTCGAGTGCAAGCCGCCGCCGCCGGCGCCGCCGCCGTGGTATACGCCCCCGCCGCCGTACGCTCCGTCATTCGCCGGGCAGGATGTGCCGCCGCCCCCGCCACAGCCGTGGTGGACCTCGGAGCCCCCGATGTGGAGTGTCGGCTTCCACCAATGGGGCATTTACGTGGGCGGCGTCTGGGTGCCGCTGTGAAGGGGCGTGTCTCGATCGCGCCGGCCGGCGGGTGATAACGTAATTCTCCGATTCGTATAACGGTCCTACCAAGTTGCGCCGAGGGGCCGTCCGGCTCGCGGAGGTGACGTGTCAGCAGCGCCGGGACGACCGTTGCCCCTGATCACCCAGGACAACGAATTCTTCTGGACCTCGGGCGCCGACGGCACGCTGCGGCTGCAGCAATGCAATTGCTGCGAATCACTGATCCATCCCCCGGCTCCGGTGTGCCGGTACTGCCGATCGCGCGACATGGGCGTGCGGCCGGTCTCCGGCAGGGCGACGCTCGCCGGCTTCACCGTGAACCACCGGTTCAGCCTGCCCGGCATGCCGGCGCCCTACGTGATCGCCCAGGTCGCCATCGCCGAGGACCCCCGGGTCCGGCTGACCACCAACGTCGTGGAGTGCGATCCCGATCAGCTCGAACTCGGCCAACAGCTGGAGGTCGTCTTCGAACCGGCCGAGGACGTGTGGCTGCCGCTGTTCCGGCCGACCGCGGATTCCGCGCGCGCACCCCTGCCGGCCGACGAGATCGCGCCCGAGCGTTTCGGCGAATACGTCCGCCCGATGCTGACCACCGAGAAATTCGAGGACAAGGTCGCGCTGACCGGAATCGGGATGTCGCCCATCGGGCGCCGGTTGATGCAACCGCCGCTGGCGCTGACCGTGCAAGCATGCGAGGCGGCGATCGCCGATGCCGGGCTGACGTTCGCCGACATCGACGGGCTGTCAACGTATCCCGGCGGGGGCAACCTCGGCGGCTTCGGTGAGGGCGGGGTCACCTCGCTCGAGGCCGCCCTGGGCATCCGGCCGGTCTGGCACAACGGCGGGATCGAGACGTTCGGCCCGGGCGGATCGTTGATCGCCGCGATGCTCGCGGTCGCCGGCGGGCTGGCCCGTCACGTGCTGTGCTTCCGGACGCTGTGGGAAGCCACCTTCAACGAACTGATGAAACAGGGCAAGATCAACCCGTCGATGGGCCGAAGTGCCGGCTGGCTGATGCCGTTCGGCGCCACGTCGGCGGCCCACACGCTCGCCATGAACGCGCAGCGGCACTTTCACCGCTACGGCACCACGAAGGAAACGCTGGGCTGGATCGCATTGAACCAGCGGGCCAACGCCGAGCTCAACCCCACGGCGGTCTATCGAAGCCCGATGACGATGGATGACTATCTGAACGCGCGGCCGATCACCACGCCATTCGGTCTGTACGACTGCGACGTGCCGTGCGACGGCGCGATAGCGGTCGTCGTCTCCGCCGTCGACGCCGCACGGGACCTCGCCAAGCCGCCGGTGCTGGTGGAGGCGGTGGGCACACAGATCATCGAACGAATCGACTGGGACCAGAGCACCCTGACCCATGAGCCGCAGGTGCTGGGCCAGGCCGCGCACGTGTGGACACGTACCACGTTGCGCCCCAACGATGTTGACGTCGCCGAACTCTACGACGGTTTCACCATGAATTGCCTGTCGTGGATCGAGGCGCTGGGCTTCTGCGGCATCGGCGAGGCCAAAGAGTTCCTGGACGGCGGCAAGAACATCGCCCGCGACGGCCAGCTGCCGCTCAACACCCACGGCGGCCAGCTCTCGCACGGCCGCACCCACGGCATGGGCCTGGTCCACGAGGCCGTCGCCCAGCTGCGCGGCGAGGCCGGCGACCGCCAGGTCGCCGACGCCCGCGTCGGCGTGGTCAGCAGCGGCGGCCTCACCCCCAGCGGCGTGCTGTTGTTGCGGGCGGACACATGAGCGGCCCGGCGCCCAGCCCCAGGCTGGTGATCGTCGACGGCGTGCCGATGTCGGCGCTGATCGCCGAATCCGCCGAACCCAAGGCCGTGATCGTCGCGATCCACGGCGGAGGTACCACCGCGGTCTATTTCGATTGCCCGGGCCACCCTTCGTTGTCCCTGCTGCGGACCGGTGCGGCGGCCGGATTCACCGTGGTGGCCCTCGACCGGCCCGGCTACGGCAGCTCGGCCCCCTACCCGGAGGCGATGGCGCTGCCCGAGCAGCGGATCAACCTCGCCTACGGCGCGGTGGACCGCATCCTCGGTGATCGGCCTCGCGGCGCGGGGTTGTTCCTGATGGGGCATTCCGGCGGGTGCGAACTCGTGATGCGGATGGGCGCCGACGAGCGCGGCGCCGATCTGCTGGGCATCGAACTGGCCGGTACGGGCCGGCGCTATCACCCGGCGGCGAGGGACATCCTGAAAACCGCGACACGCGAACGCCGCCCGGCCGGCCTGCGCGAGCTGCTGTGGCATCCCGAAAGCCTGTATCCGCCCGAGGTCCTCAGCGGCGTTACGGTCTCTCCGACGGCGCCGTCCTACGAAGACCAGATGGTGTCCAACTGGGCTCGCCAGGACTTCCCGGCGCTCGCCCCCGCCGTCCGTGTCCCCGTGCAATTCAGCATCGCCGAACACGAAAAGGTCTGGCAGAACGACCCTTCCGCGGTGGCCGAGATCGAGAGCCTGTTCTCGGGCTCACCCCGGTTCGTCGTGCACCGCCAGCCCGATGCGGGGCACAACATGAGCCTGGGCCACACCGCCGCCGCCTATCACGCGAAGGTGTTCGCGTTCGCCGACGACTGCGTGGCCGCCCACGCGAATTCCCTTGGCACAGAAGAAGACCTGGAGGCCGGATGAGGGTCGGATTCATCGGCCTGGGCAGTCAGGGCGGGCCCATGGCCCGGCGGATCCTCGAGGGCGGCTACGAGACGACGCTGTGGGCGCGCAGAGCCGCGACCCTCGAGCCGTTCGCCGACACGGCGGCGAAGGTCGCCGAGTCACCGGCCGCGCTCGCCGCGGCCAGCGATCTGGTCTGCCTTTGCGTCGTGGGCGACGCCGACATCGACGAGATCGCGAACGGCGAGCGCGGGCTGTTGGCGGCCATGAGGCCGGGCGGTGTGATCGCCGTGCACAGCACCGTGCACCCCAATACCTGCCGGGAGCTGGCGAACGAGGCCGCAGCCCAAGGCATCTCGGTCATCGACGCGCCGGTGAGCGGCGGCGGGCCCGCGGCCTCCGAGGGGCGCCTGCTGGTGATGGTCGGCGGCGACGCCGACGTCGTCGAGCGGTGCCGCCCCGTCTTCGCCACCTATGCCGATCCGATCGTCCACCTCGGGGAGCTGGGTTCCGGTCAAACCACCAAGCTGCTCAACAACCTGCTGTTCACCGCCCACCTGGCCACCGCGGCGACCGCGCTGTCGCTGGCCGGCGCCCTCGGCGTCGACCCGGACCGCCTCACCGAAGTCGTCTCCCGCAGCAGCGGGAACAGCTTCGCGCTCAACGCCCTTGGCGGGATCGGCGGATTGGACCGGCTCGCGGGTGTGGCCGGGACGCTGCTGCAAAAGGATGTTCGCCTGGTGGTCGACCTGGCCGAACGGGCCGGGGCGAGCGGCGGCGCCGTGCTGGAGGCGGCCGACGCCGCGCTGGCCATGATGGGCACTTCCCGATGAAGGCCCAGTGAGGGTCGGGTTCATCGGTGCCGGGCGGATGGGCCGGCCCATGGTGGCCCGCCTGGTCGAGGCGGGGCATCACGTCACGGCGCTGGGCCGGACGCCCGAAAAGCGGAGCGATCTCGAGCGGCTCGGCGCCCGTGCGGTCCACGACGCCACCGAGGCGGGTGCGCGGGCCGACGTCGTGCTGCTCTGCGTGTTCACCGACCAACAGGTGCGGGAGGTGTGTCTGGACGGCGGATTGCTGTCCGCGATGCGGCCCGGTTCGGCGCTGGTGGTGCACACCACCGCCAGCCCGAGGACGATCGACGCCCTCGCCGCGCGCGCCGACGGGGTCGACGTCATCGATGCCGCGGTCAGCGGTGGCCCGCACGACACCGCGGCCGGCCGGCTCACGCTGTTCGTGGGCGGCGATGACGACGCGGTGGTGGCCGTGCGGCCGGTGCTGCAGTGCTACGGCGACCCGGTTTTGCATGTCGGTGCCCGCGGGTGCGGACAAGCCGTGAAACTGGTGAACAACGCCTTGTTCGCGGGGCATATCGGGCTGCTCGCACAGGCCGTGCGATGGGGTGAACGGCTCGGGGTGCCGGAGCCGGCGCTGCTGACCGCGCTGACGCACGGCAGCTCGACCAGCCGTGTCCTGGAGCTGGTGGCGGCGGCGAGTTCCGTCGCGTCGTTCATCGAGGTCGCCGGAGAATTCGTGCACAAGGACGTGGCCGTCGTGCGCACCGCC
The DNA here is from genome assembly GCF_001667665.1 of Mycobacterium sp. E342. NCBI lineage: Bacteria > Bacillati > Actinomycetota > Actinomycetes > Mycobacteriales > Mycobacteriaceae > Mycobacterium > Mycobacterium sp. E342. The sequence continues at coordinate 49,594 of NZ_LZJM01000199.1, read as the reverse complement.
AGCGCGGAACTCGGCGCTGACCTGGGCGCTCTCGACGGCGCCTTCGACTCCATCGACGTCGCGAAGAGGGCTTGAGAACTTGGCGTTTCGGTCTTTCCGGTTCGTCACGAAGGTATTACCGTTACCGTTACAGTCAATGACTCGGCTGTAACGGCTGCAGCCCGCCCTCGCCGCTGAGGAGGATTCAGTGACAAAACCGAAGGTCGTCTTCGATCCGTATTCCGAGGACTACTTCAACAACCCGTTCGAAATCTATCGACGGATGCGCGCGGAAGCGCCGCTGTATTACGACGAGAAAGAGGACTTCTACGCGCTGACCCGCCACGAGGACGTCTCGGCCGCGTTCAAGGATTTCGAGACCTATTCCTCGGCGCGCGGCTGCGACCTGGCGATGGTGCGCCGCGGCGTGTCCCCCGAGCAGAAGTCGATCATCTTCATGGATCCACCCGAGCACCGGCATATGCGCAGCCTGCTCAACAAGGCGTTCACCCCCCGCGCGATTCAATCGCAGCGTGAGACGATCATCGAGGTGATCGACAAGTACCTCGGCGCCACCGACCCCGACAACTTCGATGTCGTGCAGGACTTCTCCGGGCCGTTCCCGGTGGAGGTGATCACCCGGATGGCCGGCGTGCCGGAGGAGTACCGCCAGCAGGTCCGCCACTGGATCGACACCAGCCTGTCTCACGAACCGGGACAGATCGAGATCAGCGAAGCCGGTATGCAGGCCAACATCGACACCGCGATGTACTACTTCGGCCTCGTCCAGGAGCGCCGCGCGGAGCCGCAGGACGACATGATCAGCAGGCTGATCGCAGCGGAAATCCCGGGCGAGGACGGCCAGCTGCGCAAGCTCGATGACATCGAAATCACCGGCTTCGCGACGCTTTTGGGCGGGGCGGGCGCCGAGACCGTCACCAAGCTGCTCGGCAACGCGGCGGTGATCTTCGCCCGGAACCCCGACCAGTGGCAGAAGCTGCAGGAGGACCGCGACAAGATCCCCGGGGCGGTCGAAGAGCTACTGCGCTACGAGGGGCCGGTGCAGTACAACGTGCGCTACACCCTCAAAGAGGCACACGTCAGTGGCGGCGTCATTCCCGCCGGCAAGCCGGTATTCCTTTGCGGCGCCGCGGCGAACCGCGACCCGGAGGCCTTCACCGACGCCGACACCTTCGACATCGAGCGTGACCAGACCGAGGCGCAACACCTCGGTCTCGGGTACGGGATCCACAGCTGCCTGGGCGCGGCGCTCGCCCGCCTGGAAAGCAGGATCGCGCTGGAGCGGCTCCTCGACTTCATGCCGCGCTACGAGGTGGACTGGGCGGGGTGCAAGCGAGTGAACATGCAAAACGTCGCGGGCTGGAAGAACGTGCCCGTCAAAGTGCTTCGGTAAAGGGGGTCGCGGTGACCAAGAAGATCGAAGTCGATTGGGGGCTCTGCGAGAGCAACGGCGTCTGCATGGGCATCAACCCGGACATCTTTCTGCTGGGCGATGACGACATGCTGACCGTGCTGCAGGAAGAAGTCACCCCGGAGAACGAGGCGGACGTGCGCGAGGCAGTTCGCCAGTGCCCGCGGCAGGCCATCTCCATCGTGGGCGAGTAACGGCGGTCAGAACCCGGCGAGGATGACGGCGTTGCAGTCGGCCGCGGCCTGCCGCAGTTTCGCCGCCTTCTGATAGCCCTCGGACTCGTACCACGCCCGAGCCGCGTCCACCGATTCGAATTCCAGCACGACGGTCTGGTCGCCGTGCCAGCTGCCCTCGATCACCTTGGGAGCGGTGTCCACCGCCAGAATGGTGGCACCGGCCATGGCCGAACCAGCGGCCTGCGCATAGGCTTTCATGCCCTCCGGATCCGTGATGGCCTCCGTGAGGATGACGTACCCTTTCGGCACTGAATCTCCTTTGGGTCAGATTTTGCTGATGGCCTGCTCGGGGCAGCACTCGATGGCCTCTTGCGTGGCGGCCTCGAATTCCGTTGGAACGTCAGACGTTATCGCCTCCGCGTAACCGTCGTCGGTGAGGCTGAACACCTCCGGGCACAGCGTCGTGCAGACGCCGTGACCGCGGCAGCGCTGGTCGTCGACTGTGACTTTCATGCCGGCGTGAACTCCAGGTGCAGTTCCGTCAGTCCGCGCAGGATGTACGTCGGAACGTATTGGTAGCGGCGGTCATTCGCCGGGCCGTGCACGTCCTCGTTGATCCTGATGTCCGAGGTCCGGTCGAGCAGGCGCTCGATCGCCACCCGGGTTTCGGCGCGCGCCAGCGGCGCGCCGGGGCAGCTGTGGATACCGCGCCCGAACGAGATGTGCTGGCGGGCGTTCTTGCGGGCCGGGTCGAAGGTGGCGGGGTCATCGAACCGGCGGGGGTCGCGGTTGGCGGCCGCTTGGACAACCATGACGGTGGTGCCCGCGGGCAGGTCGACGCCACCGACGTTGGCGGGCACCCGATTCAGCCGGAAGTCGCCCTTGACCGGGCTCTCGTGGCGCAACGACTCCTCGATGAAATTGGGGATCAGGCTGCGGTCCTTGCGCAACTTCGCCTGGATGTCGGGCCGCTCCCCGAGCGTCTGCAAGGCCGCGCCCAGCAGCCGCACGGTGGTCTCCTGGCCCGCGGAGAACACGTTGCTGGCGACGCGGGCCACGTCCTCGACGTCGGGGGTCGAGCCGTCCGGATACGTGGCGGTGGCCAGGCCGGTCAGCACATCGTCGCGGGGCTCCCGCCGACGGTCGATGACGTAGTCGGAGAAGAGGCCGTAGAGGAATTCCAGCGGGCTGTGCGCCAGCGAGCCCTTGGTGCCCCCGACGCCGCCGCCCGAGTGGTCGCGGATGCCCTTGACGAACTTGTCGCGGTCCTCCTCGGGCACGCCGAGCAGATCGGCGATGACGAGCAGCGTGAACGGGCCGGCGAAGCCCTTGATCCAGTCGCCGCGGCCGGGCGCCAGGAACGTGTCGAGCACCTGGTCGGCGAGCACCCACATGGCGTCCTCGTTCTCCTTGAGGCGCTTCGGGGTGATCAGCCGCATCAGCAGCGAGCGATGGTTGGTGTGGGTCGGCGGATCGAGGGTGGGCAGCTGGTCGCTGAACGGCAATTCGTCGCGGTGTTTCTCGATCACGTCGGTGATGTCGTCGCCCTCCAGCGGCACCGGGAAGCCGGGAAACGGGCCGGTGACCGAGATGCACGAGGACCACGTCTCGGCGTCGTTGAGCACCGCGCAGGCCTCGTCCCAACCGGTGATCATGGTGACGTCGTGGTGGGGCTCGCGCGTGACCGGGCACTGCCGGCGCAGCGCCTCGTAGTAGGGGTACGGGTCGTCGATCAGCTCGCTGCCGCGGAAGAAGTCCAACTCGGAGAATTCGTTCGCCATCTCCTGCTCCTTGAATCTCGGCTAGTGAGAACGCGCCTCTCGCAGATGAGTATTACATTTCCATAGGGCATGCCGGCCGTCAACGACGGGGCCCGGTGCCGATACGCGGCTCAGCTGGCGGGAATCAGGTCCGCGGCCACCGAGGGCCACGCCAGCAACCCGCTGCGGAAGGTCTCGACGTGACCGAGCGGGGCGAGGGGCAGAGCGGCCGCCGCCATGGCCTGGGCCTTGAACATGTGGGCGGCCATGCTCAATCGGTGCTGCACCAGGCCCACGCTCTCGTCGAGCTCGGCCGGCCAGCCCTCGCCCCACAGCGTGACCTCGGTGGCCCCGTGATCGAGGGCCTGCAACACCCCTTGCCGCACCCGCGCGTCGCACCCGAACAGATCCGCCGCGGCTGCCAGCGCCTGCGGTCGAGGACGCGAATGCACTGACGCCAGGGCGTCTTCGAGGTCGACCACCCTGGCACCGAGAATCTGCAACGGCCGATCGTCGGGATGGTCGGCAACCAGCACGGTGACGTCCCAGCCCGCCATCGCCCGGTCGAAGAGCCAGCCGCCGGCGAACCGCACCGCGTCGACGACGGTCGCGGCGACCACGTCAAGGCGGTATCTCATGTCCTCACGCGGCGGCTCTTCTACGGCGCGAAGTCCCGCGCCAGCGTCTCGGCGTACTGCTTGAACACCTCGGTCAGGGGTATCGATGGATCGAGCAACCATGTGGTTTCCATTCCGTGGACGAAGGCGAGAATCTCTACTGCCTTGACAGCGGGGTCGATGTCCGCGCGGTACCGGCCGTCGGCCTGCCCGCGGCGGATGAGGTCGGCGACGATGTCGGTCGCGGCGCGATGCCGGGCCAGCATCCGGTCGTGCAGCGGAGCGTCGGGAAGGATGTTCTCGACCAGCAACACCGTGAACGTCCCGACCAGCTCGGGCGCCCGGTTGAACCGATCGGCGACCTGGGCGATCTGGGCGAAGAGATCGCCGGTCCGGTCGGCGTGGAGGTCGTCGTCGAGATCGCGCGCGTCGAGGACGGCGTGCAGCAACTGCTCCTTGGATTCGAAGTGATGCAGCAGCCCCGCGGGGGTGACCCCCGCCTCGCCGGCGATCTGGGCGAGGGTGGTGCTCCGCCAGCCGTTGCGCGTCAGCAGCCGTTGCGCGACGGCGAGGATGCGCTGCTTGCGGTCCTCGCCTTTGGCTAGCAGCGTGTCGTATCGCCGAGCGTCGGGCACCGGACTCCTTTGACCGATCGGCGGGCCGAACCAACCTAGTGAACACACAGTAGGTTAGTTTGACCGCTGTGACAAGGGTCACCGGAGGGGTCGATTTTCGGCGTGCGCGGACGCCGGCGCTATCGCACGAGCTCGACGAGGGTGGCGTTGGCGGTGCCGCCACCCTCACACATGGTCTGCAGCCCGTAGCGAATCCCGTTGTCGCGCATGTGGTGCACCATGCGCGTCATCAGCACCGCCCCGGACCCGCCCAGCGGGTGTCCCAGCGCGATCGCGCCGCCGAGCGGGTTGACCCGCTCGGGGTCCGCCCCGGTTTCGGCGAGCCACGCCAGGGGCACCGGCGCGAAGGCCTCGTTCACCTCGAATGCGCCGACCTCCGACAGCGGCACGCCCGCCTTCTTCAGCACCTTCTCGGTCGCCGGGATGGGACCGGTGAGCATGAGCACCGGGTCCGCCCCGGTCACCGCGCCGGCCAGGTAGCGCACCACCGGGGTCAAACCCAGCTCGACGGCCATCTCGGCCGTCATCACCAGCAAGGCCGCCGCGCCGTCGGAGATCTGCGACGAATTACCGGCGTGGATCACGCCGTCCTCGGTGAACGCCGGCTTCAGTCCGCTGAGTTTCTCCACCGTGGTCCCCCGCCGCACCCCCTCGTCCGCGGCGATGACCGATCCGTCATCGGTGAACACCGGCACGATCTGTTCGGTGAACGCGCCCGCGTCCTGCGCCGCGGCGGCCCGTTCGTGGGAGCGGGCGGAGTATTCGTCGAGCCGGGTCCGCGACAAGCCCCACTTCTTGGCGATCATCTCGGCCGACAGCCCCTGGTTGAAGGAGAAGTCGTCATAGCGGGCGAGGACCTTGGGGCCGTACGGCATGCCGGTCGCCCTGGCCGAACCGAGCGGGACGCGGCTCATGACCTCGATACCGCCGGCCACGACGACATCTTGCTGGCCGGACATCACCGCCTGCACGGCGAAGTCGAGGGCCTGCTGGCTCGACCCGCAGGCGCGGTTGACGGTGGTGCCGGGGATGGTCTCCGGCCAGCCGGCGGCCAGGACCGCGTAACGCCCGATGTTGCTGGACTGGTCACCGACCTGGGACACGCATCCCCAGATCACGTCGTCGACGATCTCCGGGCCGACGCCGGCGCGCTCGAGCAGCTCGTTGAGGACGACGGCCGACAGGTCGGCGGCGTGCATGCCGGACAGGCCGCCGTTGCGCTTCCCCACCGCGGTGCGCACGGCTTCGACGATGACTGTTTCTCGCATGCCTCTACTCCGATCCCTCTACTTTCGACACCCAGTAAACGTTGCCGGCCTCGACGACCTGCGCGCGGATCGCCGAACGTGTACTGACGGCGAGAAAATCTCGAAAATATCGCAGTGGGTACACGCTCGGCGCATCCGAAGCTGACTCTCAGTAGCTCCTCGGCAATTTCAAGACGTTGGATCCCAGGAAATTCAGGATCATCTCTTGGCTGACCGGCGCGATCTTCATCAGCCGGGCCTCGCGGAAGTAGCGCGTAATGTGGTATTCCTCCGCGTAACCCATGCCGCCGTGGGTTTGCAACGCCCGGTCGGCGGCGGTGAAGCCGGCATCGGCGCACAGGTATTTGGCTGTATTCGCCTCGCGCCCACAGGGTTTGCCGTTGTCGTACAACCAGGTGGCCTTGCGCAACATCAGCTCGGCGGCGTCCAGGCGTGCCAGCGAGTCGGCGAGTGGGAACTGCAGGCCCTGGTTCATGCCGATGGGCCGGCCGAACACCTCACGCTCGTTGCCGTATTTCACCGCCCTGTCCAGCGCCACCCGGCCGATGCCGAGCGCCTCGGCGGCAATCAGCATCCGCTCCGGATTCAGACCGTCCAAGATGTACTGAAAGCCCTTGCCTTCCTCGCCGATTCGGTCCTCGACCGGCACTTCGAGGTTGTCGATGAACAATTCGTTGGAGCTGACGGCGTTGCGGCCCATCTTGCGGATGGGGCGGATGTCGACGTGGCTGCGGTCGAGGTCGGTGATGAACAACGTCATCCCGTCGGTCTTCTTGGTGACTTCCTCATAGCTCTGCGTGCGGGTGAGCAACAGGATCTTGTCGGACTCCATGGCTTTGGAGATCCACACCTTCCGGCCGTTGACGATGTAGCGATCCCCGTCGCGTTTGGCGAAGGTGGTGATGCGCGACGTGTCCAGTCCGGCACCGGGTTCGGTCACACCGAAGCAGACGTGCACTTCACCTGTCGCGACCTTGGGCAGCGTGCGTGCCTTGAGTTCGTCAGAACCGTGCACCACCACCGGTTGCATGCCGAAGATGGAAAGGTGAATCGAGCTGGCCGCGTTCATGGCGCCGCCGGATTTGGCGACCTCCTCGAGCAGGATGGTGGCTTCGGTGATGCCGAGGCCATGCCCGCCGTACTCGGTCGGGATGGTCATGCCCAGCCAGCCGCCGTCGGCGATGGCGTTGTAGAACTCGGAGGGAAATTCGTGCGCCTGGTCTTTTTCCATCCAGTACTGATCGTCGAATTTCCCCGCCAGCTCGGCGACCGACCGCCGGATCAGTTCCTGGTCGTCAGTCAGCTCAAAGTTCATTCCGGCGCCGGGCACTGCTGAATCTCCTCTTCGTTGCTGACAGCGAGATTGCCATAGTGGTCGTGAGTTGCCGAAAAGGGCGACCTTGAGCGCAATTTCGACGCAGCTCACCCGGGCCCGGTCGGGTCGGGCCTCAGTCCTTGTTGCCGGTAAGGGCTTTCGCGTTGGCCGCGAACTCCGCGAAGGACGAGCCGCCCCGGGAGTCCTTGTCGTGACCCTTCGCCTTGATGGACACGTCGTGCCCCTCGGCGGCCTTGCGCAGCGCGCCCACCGTAGCCTGCTCGCGCGAAATGTGCGTGAACGGGTCGAACGAGTACCAGCGCATGGCGTTCTCGTGCGTCATCTTGTTGATCTCGTCGTCTGGAACGTTGTTGATGGACAACACATCCCACAGCTCTTCGGGCGCACCCGGCCACATCGAGTCGCTGTGCGGGTAGTCGGCCTCCCAGCAGATGTTGTCGATGCCGATCATGTTGCGCAGCGCCACGCCGACCTTGTCGCTGATGAAGCAGGTCAGGAAGTGGTCGCGGAAGACCTCGCTGGGCAGCTTGCCCTTGAAATTCTGGTGCGTCCAGGCGGAGTGCATCTCGTAGGTCCGGTCCGCGCGCTCCAGGAAGTAGGGGATCCAGCCGGTTCCGCCCTCGGAGAGCGCGATCTTCAGGTCCGGGTACTCCTTGATCGGCCGCGACCACAACAGGTCGGCGGCGGCCTGCACGATGTTCATCGGCTGCAGCGTGATCATCACGTCCATCGGCGCGTCGGGCGCGGTGATGGCCAACCGGCCCGAGGAGCCGATGTGCACGTTCATCACAGTGTCGGTCTCCACCAACGCTTTCCACAGCGGGTTCCAGTACTCGTCGTGAAAGCTGGGATAGCCCATCGCGGCCGGGTTTTCGGTAAAGGTCAGCGCGTGCACGCCCTTCTTCGACACCCGGCGCACCTCGGCGGCGCACGCCTCGGCGTCCCAGATCACCGGGATCGCCATCGGGATGAAGCGCGCGGGGTACGCGCCGCACCACTCGTCGATGTGCCAGTCGTTGTAGGCCTGCACCAGCGCGATCGAGAAGTCGTTGTCGTCGGTGGCGAACAACCGGCCGGCGAAACCCGGGAAGGACGGGAAGCAGATCGAGGCCAGGATGCCCCCGGCGTTCATGTCCTTGACGCGCTCGTCGACGTTGTAACAACCCGGCCGGATCTCGTCGAGCCCTGTCGGCTCGATGCCGTACTCCTCCTTCGGCCGTCCGGCGACCGCGTTCAATGCCACGTTCGGGATGACGGTGTCGCGGAACTTCCACATGTCCGAGCCGTCGGCGTTGTGCACCAGCCGCGGCGCATCGTCCTGGTACTTCTTCGGCAGATGGTTCTTGAACATGTCCGGCGGCTCGACGGTGTGGTCGTCGACGCTGATCAGGATCATGTCTTCTTTGTTCATGGCCGTTGCCCTTCCGTCGGATCCCTCTGTTCGATTCCGCTCCCACGCAGCCTCGGCGAATCACTGTCCCGTGCCAAGATCACTAAAATGAAAACTATCTTCTCGCCAAGCGAGAATCAACATCCAGGGGACGTCCCGGCCGTACTGCATCGGCTGACCAGTGGCGGAACACGGCCCGTAAATTGCCCGCCCGGCAGCGTCGATGCGCCGAGGTAAACGGCGTCCTCGCGAACGAGGCGGGTATTGCCGCCGACGTTGTCGCTGGAAGGCTGCCGTTTCGGTGACGGGGTGCGCGCACGGCGCCAGGATCCGCCGCGCTCCCGTCCGCCGGCATTGACCCGCCGCTCGATCCATGCAACTCTATTGGTTGGAAATGAGAATATGATTCTCCTTGACTGAGAGGTGGTCAGGAGGAGGGCGAGAGGAGCGCACGGATGCGGTTGCCGCCGCTGCCGGCCGATCAGTGGGACGAGGCTACCCAGAAGGCGCTCTCGGCAATGCATGACGCGGGCACCAACAACGCGCTCAGCACCCTCGCCCACCACCCGGCACTGGCCAAGGCGTTTCTCCGCTTCAACGTCCACCTGTTGACCTCGTCCACACTGCCGTCGCGCATCCGCGAACTGGCCATCATGCGGATCGCGCATCGTCGCGAGTCCGCCTACGAGTGGTCTCACCACGTCCGCATGGCCAAGAACGAGGGAATCACCGACAACGAGATAGCGGCGCTGCGGCGCGGTGAGGCCGCCGACGCGTTCGACCAAACGGTGCTCACCGCCGTCGACGAACTCGACGGCAAGTCTCAGTTGTCCGACGAGACCTGGGCCGCGCTCGGCGAGCGCCTCAACGACCAGCAGCGCATGGATCTCGTCTTCACGGTCGGCTGCTACGCCCTGCTGGCCATGGCCTTCAACACTTTTGGCGTAGAGCTCGAACACGCCGATCAGCACTGACAAGAGGAGTAAGAAAGTTGCCGCACTTCCCGAAGCCAGCCGCCGGCAGCTGGACAGAAAACTACCCCGAGTTGGGGACCGCGCCGGTTGATTACACGGACTCGATCGATCCGGCGTTCTTTGAAGCCGAGCGCGAGGCAATCTTCCGGAGGACCTGGCTCAACGTCGGCCGGGTCGAGCGACTCCCCCGTACCGGCAGCTACTTCACCAAAGAACTGCCGTCGGCCGGCAAGGGCACGTCGGTGATCATCACCAAGACCAAGGAAGGGACGGTGAAGGCGTACCACAACGTCTGCCGCCACCGCGGAAACAAGTTGGTGTGGAACGACTTTCCTAAAGAGGAAACCTCCGGCACCTGCCGGCAGTTCACCTGCAAGTACCACGCTTGGCGCTACAGCCTCGATGGTGACCTGACCTTCGTCCAACAGGAAGAAGAGTTTTTCGACCTCGACAAGAGCAAATTCGGCCTGGCACCCGTACGGTGCGAGGTGTGGGAAGGCTTCATCTTCATCAACTTCGATGACAACGCGGCGCCCCTGATCGACTACCTCGGGCCGTTGGCCAAGAGCATCGAGGGCTACCCCTTCGGCGAGATGACAGAGACCTACTCGTACCGCGCCGACGTCGGCAGCAACTGGAAACTGTTCATCGACGCGTTCGTCGAGTTCTACCACGCGCCGATCCTGCACCAGGGGCAGTACACCAAGGAGGAAGCCGCCAAGATCCAGAAGTTCGGCTATGAGGCGCTGCACTACGAGGTGGCCGGCCCGCACAGCCTGCAGTCGACCTGGGGCGGTCAGGCGCCGCCTCCGGACATGTCCATGGTCAAGCCGATGGACCAGGTGTTGCGCAGCGGTTTGTTCGGTCCCTGGGACAAGCCGGAGATCATCGAGAAGCTGGAGCTGCCGCCAGGGGTCAACGTGAAGCGAGTGCCGCAATGGGGCATCGACTCGTGGCTCTTCTACCCCAACTTCATGTTGTTGATCTGGGAGCCGGGCTGGTTCCTGACCTATCACTACTGGCCGACCGCCGTGGACAAGCACATCTTCGAGTGCACGCTGTACTTCATCCCGCCGCGCAATGCGCGGGAACGCCTGGCGCAGGAGTTGGCCGCCGTAACCTTCAAGGAGTATGCGCTACAAGACGCCAACACGCTGGAGGCGACCCAGACCATGATCGGCACCCGGGCCGTCAAAGAATTCCTGTTGTGCGATCAGGAAGTGCTGATCCGCCATCTGCACAAGACGACGGGCGACTACGTGAAGGAGTACCAGAACAATGGCGTTACCGTCTGAATTCGCGGACCTGCAGCCGTATTTGGATTGGGACCTGGCCACCGAGCCGGAGCGCTACGCCAAGCGACTGGCCTCGACGATGGCCGAGATGCAGGCGTTCTACGACGTCGCGTTCCCGCGCCTCAACGATGTCATCGAGTACTGCGACAAGTACCCGCTGGACGACCTGCCCGACGACGCGAAGACTCTCATGCACATCATGCAGTCGCTCGTCATGGTGTCGTTTCCTATCGAGGCGTGGAAACAGGCCCGGGTGCCCGACAGCGGCGCGGCCTGGGTGGAGTGCATCCGGGAACCGGTGATCTGACCGGTGTTGACGCTCAAGGCCGCCGGCCTGCTCGACATCGACGCCGGCGAGATCGTCTCCCCCGGCTTGGTGCAGATCGAGGGCGACCGGATCGCGAGTGTCGGCGGGGAGCCCGAGGGGGAACTGATCGACCTCGGCGAGGCGATCCTGCTACCCGGGCTGATGGACATGGAGGTCAACCTGCTGATGGGCGGCCGCGGGGAGAAGCCCGGCCTGTCCCAGGTTCAGGACGATCCGCCGACGCGGGTGCTGCGCGCGGTCGGCAATGCGCGACGCACGCTGCGCGCCGGGTTCACCACCGTGCGCAACCTCGGCCTGTTCGTCAAGACCGGTGGCTACCTGTTGGACGTCGCACTCGGCAAGGCCATCGACGCCGGCTGGATCGACGGCCCGCGCGTGGTGCCGGCCGGGCATGCCATCACCCCCACCGGCGGCCACCTGGATCCGACGATGTTCGCGGCGTTCGCGCCGCACGCGCTGGAGCTGACCGTCGAGGAGGGCATCGCCAACGGCATCGACGAGATCCGCAAGGCGGTGCGCTACCAGATCAAACACGGCGCCCAGCTGATCAAGGTCTGCTGCTCGGGCGGAGTGATGTCACTGACCGGTCCGCCCGGCGCGCAACACTATTCGGACGAGGAACTGCGCGCGATCGTCGACGAGGCGCATCGGCGAGGGCTGCGCGTCGCCGCCCACACGCATGGCGCCGAGGCGGTCGTGCATGCCGTCGACGCCGGCATCGACTGCATCGAGCATGGGTTTTTGATCGACGACGACGCGATCGCGTCGATGGTCGAGCACGGCACCTTCCTGGTGAGCACCCGGCGCCTGGCCGACGGCGATGCCATGGACGTCTCGCACGCCGCCCCGGAGTTGCAGACCAAGGCCGCCGAGATGTTCCCCAAGGCGCGGACGTCCATCCTGGCGGCGCACGAAGCCGGCGTGAAGATCGCGGTCGGCACCGACGCGCCCGCGATCCCGCACGGACGCAACGCCGACGAGTTGGTCACCCTGGTGAACTGGGGCCTGCCACCGCTGGCCGTGTTGCGGGCGGCGACGGTGACCGCGGCCGAACTGATCAACTCGACCGACCGGGGCAGGCTCACGACGGGTCAGCTCGCCGACATCATCGCGGTGCCGGGAAACCCCTTGGAAGACATCACCGTTACCCAGAACGTGAGCTTTGTCATGAAAGGCGGCAAGGTCTATGTCGACAAGACAGCCAACTCGAACTGACGACCTGGTCGAGATCCAGCAACTGCTCGCCCGCTACGCAGTCACCATCACCCAGGAAGACATCGACGGGCTCATCGGGGTGTTCACCCCGGATGGGACCTACAGCGCGTTCGGTGACACCTACCGGCTGGACAGATTTCCGGAGCTGGTGGCGGCCGCGCCAAAGGGCTTGTTCCTCACCGGAACAGCGCTCGTCGACATCGACGGCGACTCCGCCAGCGGCACCCAGCCGTTGTGCTTCATCGACCACGCCACCCATGACATGCGGATCGGCTACTACCGCGACACCTACGCCCGCACCCCCGACGGATGGCGCCTGAAAACCCGTGCCATGACGTTCATCCGCCGCAGCGGCGTGCACGACTCCGGGCGCCCGCACGCCGTCGGCCGTCCCACGCCGTGAATGTCGCGGAGTTCCGGGCGGGTTTGCGTGCGTGGCTCGACGACAATGATCTGACCCCCGGTCCCGACCACTCCCTGCAGGGCCACATGCGGCAGTTCGCCAGGGTCAGCCGCGCACTCTACGACGCCGGCTGGATGCGGTACGGCTGGCCCGCCGATGTCGGCGGGTTGGGTGGTCCCGCGGTGCTGCGAGCGATCGTCGGCGAAGAGGTGGTCGGTCGCCGCCTCGCCGAGCCGGGCCCCTATTCGATGCTCGAGGTGCTCGCGCCCACGATGATCGATTACGCTCCGGCAGAGCTCGCCGCCGAGATGGTGCCACGGCTGCTCCGCGGTGAAGAGCATTGGTGTCAGGGGTTTTCCGAACCGGGCTCCGGCAGCGACCTGGCTTCGCTGACCACACGTGCCACGCCACGGGGCGACGACTGGATCGTCAACGGACAAAAGGTCTGGACCAGCTTCGCGCAGTTCTCCACCCGCTGTGTCCTGCTGACCCGCACCGCGCCCGGACACGACGGCATCACCGCCTTCTTCGTCGACCTCGACACCCCGGGCATCACCATCCGGCCGCTCCGGACGATGCACGGCGTCGACGAATTCTGCGAGGTCTACTACGACGACGTGGTGATCCCGGCAAGCCGGATGCTCGGCGGCCCGGGCGACGGCTGGCGACTCGCAATGGATCTGCTCCCCTACGAGCGGTCCACGTGCTTCTGGCAGCGGATCGCCTACCTGTACTCCCGCTTCGACGACCTCATCGCCCAGACGTGCGACGCCGGCGAGACGGACGAATCCGCGCTTGGGGCAGCGTATTTGGCGTTGCACACGCTGCGCTGCCGATCCCGTAACACCCAGCACCGGCTGCGCGACGGGGCGCGGCTGGGACCGGACACGTCGATCGACAAGGTGCTGCTCGCCGCCGCCGAGCAACGGCTCTACGACACCGTCCGCGACCTGCTGCCCGGAACGCTCGAACTCGACGACACGCCGTGGCGCCCGGAATACCTGTACTCGCGCGCGGCGACCATTTACGGCGGCACCGCCGAGATCCAGCGCAACATCATCGCGCGCCGGCTGCTCGACCTCGGGAAGGACTGAGCCGTGGAGTCGACGGATCTCGAGTCGCTGCGCCTGCTCGAAACCTCGCTGCGAACAACGATGGCGGCCGCATCGGGGGGCAAGCTCGACGCGGCGCTGACCGAGCTGGGCTGGCGCGACATGCTGGACGAGATGCCCGCCACCGCAGTTCCTTTGGTGTTCCGATTACTCGGCGAGACGGGCGCGCATGCCCCGGTGCTGAACGACGTGGTGTCACGCGAGATCGGCGCGGCACGCGGCGGTACCCCACCGCTACCGTTCGCCGGCGCCTCGTGGGTGATCTGGGAGCGTGGCGAACGCGTCGGGTCGGCCCTCGACGACGCGCTGCCGATACGGCGGGCGCCGCAAGGAGATTCGTTGCCGCCGGCCGCGTTGGACGCCGGCAGGCGGGCACTGGGCTGGTGGTTGGTCGGCACCGGCCGGGCCATGCTGTCGCTGGCACGCCGGCACGCGTTGGACCGCGTGCAGTTCGGCCGGCACGTCAGCTCGTTCCAGGCGATCCGGCATCGGTTGGCAGAGACGCTCGTCGCGATCGAGGGCGCCGAAGCGACGCTGCACGTCGCCGCACAGGCCGAGGACCACGACGGGCTGGCCTCGCTACTGGCCAAGGCCGCCGCCGGCCAGGCCGCGCTGACCGCCGCCCGGCACTGCCAGCAGGTGCTGGCCGGCATCGGCTTCACCGCCGAGCACCCGCTACACCACCACGTCAAACGGTCACTCATCCTGGACGGCCTGCTGGGCAACACTCGTGAGCTGACCCACGAGGCGGGAAAACTTCTGGTGGACAAGCGGTTTGCGCCGCGCCTTGCCCAGCTCTAGCCTCGCAGGCCCGTCAAGCGCGGCCCGGAACCGGCGCGTAGACTGCGTCTGGCCGCCAACAGGAGGGGACGCGATGAGTCAGCCGGAGCCAGCCCCCCGAAACGAGATGGGCGTCGCCTCGCTGCTCGTGGGTCTGGTCGCGGTCGGCACGTGTTGGATGCTGGTCGGGGTGCCGTTCGGCATCGCGGCGGTGATTACGGGCGACGTGGCGCGCAGGCGGGTGCTGCGGGGCGAAGCGAGCAACCTGCGAACCGCGCTGGCGGGCATGGTGTTAGGGGCGGTGTCGATCGCCGCCGGGCTCGTCGCGATCGGGTACTACGCCTGGCTGGACGCCCGCTAGTTCCGCGGCATCCCCAGCACACGCTCGGCGATGATGTTCCGCTGAATTTCCGACGTGCCACCGGCAATCGTGGCGGCGAAAGTGCGCGCGTACCGGTCGAACCAGCTGCGGTAGTGGCTGTCGAGGTTCAGCGGAGCGAACGGGGCGGTCACCGCGCGGTGCACAAGCCCCTCCGCATCGGCGGCATTCAGGGCGTCCTCGGATGCCCGTTGCAGGGCCTCGGAGCCCAGCAGCTTAAGCACCGATTGGGCCGGAACGTCCTCGTCCCCGCGGGCGGCCCGCGATAACACGGTGGAGCCCAGTAGCCGCAGCGCGTAGGCGTCCATCACCAGACTGGCGTAGCGGTCACGCTCGAGCGGGCCCGACGGACGGAAATCGATGCTCAGTTCGTGCAACAGGTCGACGTATCCCATCCACAGCATGACGCGTTCGTGCCCCAGAGAACCGGTGGCCACCCGCCATCCCTGGTTCAGCTCACCCACCAGGTTCTCGGCCGGCACCCGCACGTCGGTGAAGAACACCTCGTTGAAGTCGACCTCGTCGCTGTCGCACATCGACGCGAACGGGCGGCGCACCACACCGGGCGTGTCGGTGGGGATCAGCAACACGCTGATGCCCTTGTGTTTCGGCGCCTTTGGATCGGTGCGCACGAACGTCAGCAGCACGTCGGCGTCGTGGGCGCCGGATGTCCAGACCTTCTGGCCGTTGACGACGAAGTGGTCGCCGTCGAGCACCGCCCGGGTCTTCAGCGACGCCAGGTCCGAACCCGCTCCGGGCTCGCTCATCCCCAGCGACGCGGTGATCTCGGCTCGCAGGATCGGCACCGCCCACTTCCGCTTTTGTTCCGGCGAGCCGAAGGTCAACAACGAGGCCGCGATGATGCCCACGCCCTGCGGGTTGAAACTTTGATAGACGCGCCGCCGCCCCAGCTCCTCCAAGTACACGTATTGCTGCAACAGCGTCGCGTTACGTCCGCCGAACTCGGGCGGATTGCCGGGGAGCAGCCATCCGCTGTCGAACAGCAACCGCTGCCACCGCCGGGCCCAGGGCGGGACGTGCGAGCTGGAGCGGGGCCGTTCGGACGCCTCGGCCTCCGACGGCGAATGCGCATCCAGGAAGGCTGTGAATTCGGCGCGGAACGCCTCCACGTCGGCGTCAAAGGTGAGTTGCACGCGACTCCCCGCAACGGTCGTGAGCACTTCCCCACGTCGGTAGATCACGATTTCCGCCGACGGCCCGGTTCGCTCTTATGATTACGCTTCCATACACACGTCTAAGAGAATAGTATTCTCGTGACGAGGAAGTTACAATCTCCGACACATGATCCGTGAGGGGGTCGAGCGCAGCGATGTCACGGCGTTCTCCGGTAGAGTCCAATCATGTTCTCCCCTCGCGGCAATCAGCCGAGCCGGCTGTGACCAGCCCCAGCGAAGAGCCCGCCTGGAAGCAGCGCGCCGTCGAGAGGTCGATCAAGACGGCGAAATTGCGCGCCGCCCAACGCGTTCAGCGCTTCCTCGACGCGGCCCAGGCCATCATCATCGAGAAGGGCTCCACGGACTTTACCGTGCAGGAGGTCGTCGACCGGTCCCGCCAGTCGCTACGCAGCTTCTACCTGCAGTTCGACGGCAAGCATGAGTTGCTGCTGGCGCTGTTCGAAGACGCGCTGAGCCGGTCCGCCGACCAGATTCGCGCCGCCACGGAAAGCCAGACAGATCCGCTGGAGCGGCTGAAGGTCGCCGTCCAGCTCCTGTATGAGGCCTCGCGGCCGGACCCGACCGCCAAGCGGCCGCTGTTCACCGACTTTGCACCCCGTTTGCTCGTCACACACCCGGCCGAGGTCAAGGTGGCGCATGCGCCCCTCTTGGCGTTGCTGACCGAACTGATGGAAGCGGCGTCGGACGCCGGTAGACTGCGCACGGGCGTCAATCCGAAGCGAATGGCCGCGATGACCATGCAGACCGTCATGTTCATCGCCCAATCCAGCGGTGGCTCCGACGACGCGACGGTCCACCCCATCACCGGCGACGAGGTCTGGGATTTCTGCTCGCGCGGCTTCGTCGGGTAGCCGCGAGGCGTAGCGGCCCCACAATTGCCACGGCTGACCACATAGCGCACAGGCCATTTGCTGCGGAGAATCTAATTCTCTAATATCCAGAACGATAAATAGCCAAAACGGATTCGCCATTGACACCCGCGACGGGGTGGTGACATTGTGCGAAGGCGGGGAGATACCGGTCCGGGGACGCGGGCCGTTCCGCACCCAGGCGTGCGATCACTAGTCAGGAGTTGAGAAAGCCATGACGGGACGTGTTGAGGGCAAAGTCGCCTTCGTCACCGGAGCTGCGCGCGGTCAGGGCCGCAGCCACGCGGTGCGGCTGGCGCAGGAAGGCGCCGACATCATCGCGGTCGACATCTGCAAGCCCATCCGCGACGGCGTCACCGACACCGCGATCCCGGCGTCGACACCCGAGGATCTCGCCGAGACGGCCGACCTGGTCAAGGGACACAACCGCAGGATCGTCACCGCCGAAGTCGACGTGCGCGACTTCGAGGCGCTCAAGGCCGCGGTGGACAGCGGCGTCGAACAACTCGGCCGGCTCGACGTCATCGTGGCCAATGCCGGGATCGGTAACGGCGGTGACACGCTGGACAAGACGAGCGAGCAAGACTGGACGGAGATGATCGACATCAACCTGGCCGGGGTGTGGAAGACCGTGAAAGCCGGTGTACCGCATCTCTTGTCGGGCGGCCGGGGCGGTTCGATCATCCTGACCAGCTCGGTCGGGGGGCTCAAGGCCTACCCCCACACCGGCCACTACGTCGCCGCCAAGCACGGGGTGGTCGGGTTGATGCGCGCGTTCGGAGTCGAGTTGGGACAGCACATGATTCGGGTGAACTCGGTGCACCCCACGCATGTCAAGACGCCGATGCTGCACAACGAGGGCACCTTCAAGATGTTCCGCCCCGACCTGGAGAATCCCGGCCCCGACGACATGGCGCCGATCTGTCAGCTGTTCCACACCCTGCCGATTCCGTGGGTGGAACCGATCGACGTCAGCAACGCGGTGCTGTTCTTCGCCTCGGACGAATCCCGCTACATCACCGGCGTGACCCTGCCCATCGATGCGGGTAGCTGCTTGAAATAGAGTTCCGTCGCATGGACGGATTTGCAGGTCGCGGAACCGTCGTCACGGGCGGTGCGAGCGGTATCGGGCTGGCCACCGCCACCGAATTCGCCCGCCGGGGCGCCCGCGTGGTGCTCTCCGACGTCGATCAGCCCGGCCTGGAGCAGGCGGTAAACCACCTGCGCGCCCAGGGATTCGACGCACACGGCGTGGTGTGCGACGTCCGGCATCTCCACGAAATGGTTCACCTCGCGAAAGAATCCTTCCGCCTGCTCGGCCGCGTCGACGTCGTCTTCAGCAATGCCGGCATCGTGGTCGCGGGTCCGATCGCGCAGATGACCCACGACGACTGGCGCTGGGTCATCGACATCGACCTGTGGGGCAACATCCACGCCGTCGAGGCGTTCCTGCCGAGGCTGCTCGAACAGGGCACGGGCGGCCACATCGCCTTCACCGCGTCCTTCGCCGGCCTCGTCCCCAACGCCGGCCTGGGAGCGTACGGCGTCGCCAAATACGGTGTGGTCGGCCTGGCCGAGACGCTCGCCCGCGAGGTCAAGGACAACGGCATCGGCGTTTCGGTGCTGTGCCCGATGGTCGTCGAGACCAAACTGGTTTCCAACTCGGAACGGATCCGGGGCGCGGACTACGGGCTGTCGTCTTCGCCGAAGGCGGCGGACGGGACGCTACCGACGCAGGACGAGGGCGTCGGCGTGGAAGATGTCGCCCGGTTGACGGCCGACGCGATCCTGGCCAACCGCCTGTACGTGCTGCCGCACGAGGCCGCCCGCGCCTCGATTCGTCGCAGGTTCGAGCGCATCGACCACACCTTCTCCGAGCAGGCCGCCGAGGGGTGGACCCACTAGCCGGCCGGGCCGAGCCGGTAGGCGCCCGTCTGGGGGTCGTGATACCAACCGCTCGCCGCGTGGGTGCCGCCGTCGACGTGCAGGGTCTGCCCCGTCAGATATGACGACATGTCCGACGCCAGAAACACCGCGGCGCCGGCCATTTCGTCGACATGGCCGGGGCGCCCGAGCGGCACCACGTGGCCGATCCCGCTCAGCGCGGCGTCGCCGCCCAGCGCGGCGTCGCCGCCCAGCTGCGCCAGGCCTTCGGTGAGCGTGATGTCGGGCGCGATCGCGTTGACCCGGATGCCGTGGGGCGCCAGTTCCAGCGCGGCGGTCTGGGTGTAGTTGATGACACCGGCCTTGGCCGCCGCGTACGCCGCGTAGCCCGGCGCCGCGCGCACGCCCTCGATCGAGGTGACCGAGATGATGCTGCCGCCGACGCCCTCGGACACCATCCGCCTCGCGACGCGCTGCGTACACAGCAGCACGTGGCGCAGATTGGCCCGGTAGAGCGCATCCCAGCCGTTCTCACTGGTTTCCAGCAGCGGCGACGAGAACACCCCGCCGGCGTTGTTGACCAGGATTGTCGGTGTGCCGAGTTCGGCGTTCGTGCGCTGCAGCGCGTCGTCGACCTGGGCGCTGTCCCGTACATCGGTCACGATGCCCAGCGCCCCAATGGATTCCGCGGCATCAGCGCAGGTCTGCGGGTCTCGTTCCCAGATCGCGACCGACGCACCGAAGGCCTTAAGGCCGGCCGCGATGCCGCGACCGATGCCCGCTCCCCCACCGGTGACCACCGCCACGCGGCCGGTGAGCATGATGTCCGAGGGATCGATCGCCATCTGCGGTCACATCACCGGCGCTCGGCCGATGACGCCGTCGGCTTCCAGCTGGGCGATCTCGGAGTCGCTCAAGCCGAGTCCGGCGAGCAATTCGTCGTTGTGCTGCCCCAGCAGCGGCGCGTGCCGGGTGTGGAACCTCGACGGGCCGGCTGACATTCTCATCGGCACGGTGCTGAGCCTAGCGGGGCCGTTGACCGGGTGGTCGACTTCCTCGAAGAAGCCGCGGAACGCGAGCTGCTCCAGCTCGGTCTGGCGGTGTGGTTGCATCACCTTGGCCACCGGGACGCCGGCGTCCCACAGGGTTGCGACGATCTCGTCGCCGCCTCGCCGCTCACACCATTCGGCCAACCCCTTGTCGATTGCGTCATGGTATTTCTTCCTGCCGGCTACGGAGGCCAGCTCGGGATCGGTTGCCCACGAGGGGGATCCGATGGCCGCACACAGGCCGTTCCACTGCTCGTCGGTGCTCACCGCTATCGCGACCCAGCAGTCGCGCAGGCCGAATTCGTCGGTGTCGGCGCTGCGATAGAGGTTTTGGGGCGCCGCAGTCGGTCCCCGGTTGCCCGCGCGTTCCAGCAGCGCCCCGTAGGCGGAGTATTCGATGATCTGCTCGGCGGCGATGCTGAGCGCGGCGTCCACCATCGCCGCTTCGACGAACACGCCCTGCCCGGTGCGGCGCCGATGCTCCAGCGCCAGCAGCAGCGCATTAGCGGCGTGCACGCCCGCGTTGGGGTCGCCGATCGAATACGGGTCGTAGGGAGGGCGGTCGGCATACCCGGTCAGCCACGTCAGTCCGGATGCGGCCTCGATAACGTAGGCGAAGGCCGGGTTGTCGCGCCACGGCCCGTCCAGCCCGAACCCCGGCATCCGGACCATCACCACGTCGGGTCGAATGGCTTGCACGGCGGCGAAATCCAACCCCATCTGGTCGAGCACCCGCGGTGTGAAGTTCTCCACGACCACATCGCAGGTCGCGATGAGCCGGCGCAGGAGTTCCCGGCCGCGCGGGCTCTGCAGGTCCAGCGTCAGGCCCTTCTTGTTGGTGTTCAGCGCCGCGAAGATCGGTGACTTCTCCCACCATTGATCTTCGGTGACGGGCACGCCGGCGATGAGCCGCGTCCCGTCTGGACGGCGGGCGGACTCGACGTGGATGACCTCGGCACCCAGCATCGCCAAGAAGTGGGTGCAGCAGGGGCCCGCCCAGAACGTTGTCATGTCCAGCACGCGAAGCCCGCTCAGCGGCAACCGATTCGCTTCTCCGGTGGGTGTGGGGCGGGAAACGGGCTCCGCGGCGCGGTACTGCGCGGTGTGCTCGCCCAGGCGCGGCGCCCGTTCCGGCCCGCGCAGCCGCGCGGGCGCCATGCGGTAGGGATGGCCCGGCCGCTGGAACTTCCCGGCCGGGTTGCGAACGAAGGAGCGCCGTGCTCGGAAGTGGTCCAGCGATGCGATGTTGGCGCCGTTGGCCACCGGGGCGTTGGGAATCCGGAACGCCGTTGCGAGTTCGCGAATCTCGTCGATCGTGTTGTCTTCGAACCATGCGTAGATCTCTGCGGCCTTGATGTTCGCCCGTTCGGTGATCGTCAGCGATGAATCCTCATCGATCCATTCCGGGTGCCCGACCATCGCGCACAGGTCGAACCACTGCTGAGCCGTCCCGCAGCCGACGTCGACCAGGCCGTCCTTGGCGCGCGCCACGCCCGGCACGGTGATGCGACGCGCGTCCCGCCAGGGGCGCCCGAGCATCTCGAAGTACGTGACGGGATAGTAGGTCAGGGAGAGAATTTGCGTCTCCAGCATCGACAGGTCCACGAGTTCACCGGGCCCATCGCCGTTGCGGCCGTGGCGCGATGCCAGGATGGCCGCACTCGCGTAGAGGCCCGCCAGGTACTCGCCGACCTGGCCGCCGACGTACACCGGGGCGCGGTCGGCCTCGCCGCGCCCGAGGCCGATGATTCCGCCCGACCATGCCTGCAGCGTGAACTCGGTGGCCGCCCGACCCCGCCAGGGCCCCTCCAGCCCGAAGGGCGTGATCGACATGACGGTGAGATGCGGATGGCGCCGGTGCATCGCCGCGGGCGCGAAGTCCTGACGTTCAGCGATTTTCGAGCCGCCGGACCAGACCACCGCATCCGCGGCCGTCAGCAACCCGTCGACCAGCTCGACGTCGTCGGCGATGCCGGGATCGGCGACGACGCTGCGTTTCGACCCGGCCAGAAAGGAGAACAACGCCCCGTCGCCGCCGGGCGGTATGGCCGCCCCGGAGGCGGACCAGGAACGCAGCGGATCACCTTCGGGGGGTTCGACTTTGACGACGTCCGCCCCGCCGCCGGCCAGCAACTTGGTGCAGTAGGCACCCGCGATGCCGGTGGACAGTTCGACCACGGTATACCCGGCCAGCGGTGGTTCCACGGTGGATTCCGCCACTAGCGCTTCCGTTTCCGGTCGCGCTCCCCCTTGCCGCCCCCGCCTTTGCGGCCCTTCTTGCTCAGGCGCCATTCCGGGGGGAACTTGTCGTCGTTGTCCTTCACCGCTGCGCCGAGGCCCCGTTCGATGGCGTCGCCGAGGGTGAAATCGTCGGGACCGTCCGGCCGGACGCGGCCGCCCATCGATTCGAAGAAGCCGCTGAGCATGCTGCCCATATACTCGCCCTGGAACTGCTTCATGATCTCGAAGAAGACCTTCTGCATGAACACCGTGTCGGTGGGGCGGTTGCGTGCGCAGGCCAGCGCGTACCTCTCCACCTCCGCCTCGAGCTCTGCGCGGGGCACCACACTGTTGAGAAAGTTGCAGTCGTACATCTCCGCTGCGGTGAAAGCCCTTCCGGTGAACACCATTTCCTGGAATTTGCGGATTCCCATGGTCTGCGCCCACCACCACATCCGCGGCCCCCAGCCGTAATAGCGGAACGACGGATGCCCGAACAGCGCGTCGTCGCTCGAGATCACCAGGTCCGCGTCGGCCGCCTGGTAGAAGTGCCAGCCGTAGCAGTAGCCCTTGGCCTCGAGGATGCTGATCTTCTTGAAATCCTGCAGGCCGCGTATTCCCGAGTTCGGGTTGGCGTACCACTGGCCCAGGGTCGCGCCATGCCGGAACGAACCCTCAGGGGGGAAGTGGACATCCTCGTCGCCGATCCGGTACTCGGCGAGCCGGTGATGCTCGTCCGCCGAGGTCTGCGCCGCCATTTCCTCAACGAGATCCGCGCCCGAGCCGAGGTCCTCGCCGGACCCGCGGATCACCAACACCTTGACCTCGTCGTCGATCGAGGCGCGGTGCAGCAGGTCCGCGTAGCGCAGGCGGGCGGCGATGGTGGGGGCGTCGAGCTGACCCAGGCGATCGAACGTGATGGTGGCGATGTGGGTCTCGGGGTCCTTGTGGTACTTGATGATCTCCTCGGCGGGCGGACCGGACGTGCCGGACATGGCTATTCGCGCCAGGACGGGCTGGAGGTCAGCACCTCGGGCCCGTCGGCGGAGATCAACACGGCCTCCCGACCGAAAACGGCGCCGACGCCCGACTCCCAGACGTAGCCCGTGACCGCCAGCACCATGCCCTGCTCCAACCGTTCGGCGGCCGCGGTCGCGGGCAGGTGCCGGGAGATCACCGGCGGGTCGAACCCCATGCCCAGGCCGCGGGCCACCGGCATCGGCGGCGCCGGCTCGCCCGCGGCCCGGTAGGCGTCCAGCAATTCGCCTGCCCCCGCCCCGGGTCGGCATGCCGCCAGCAGCCTGCCCCACAGGCGTTCCCATCGTCGATACACCCCAACCGCACCCCGCGCCTCGCCCACCGGCCAGGTTCGCCCGACCTCACCGATGTAACCACCGGCGAGCACACCGGCGGAGAATGCCACCAGGTCACCGTCTTTGACGCGGCCTTCGCCGGCGGCCCGCCGCCACGGGTGATCGGGTGAGGTCACCCACGCCACATCCTGGTTCGACGGGGTGCTCACCCCGCCGGCAGCGACAGCCTCCAGCAGCGCCCCGGCCAGCGCCTGCTCGCTCACGCCCGGTCGTAGTTCGGACACCGCGGCGGCCAAACCCTTTTCGGCCACCGCGATCGCCTCCCGCAACGACACCGCTTCTTCGGCCGTCTTGACGCGCCGGGCGGCGCGCATCGCCAGCTCGCCGTCGACGAGCTCCGCCTGCGGAAACGCCGTCGGCAGCAGCTGCGCGAACACCGGTGACATCGCGTCGGTCCCGACGCGTCGGGCGGTGGCGGCGCCATCGATGCGGCGCAGCGCCGACATGGTGTTCATCGGATTCCACGAGATGCCGTACAGGTTCTCGTGTGGGATGTCCTCGGGGACGCCTTCGTCCCACGTGCTGAGCAGATGGATGGCGCCGCTCGCGCGCACCAGCACGCATGTCGGACCGAATGGCCGGGTGCCCGCGACCCACAACTGCGGTGCACCGGTGACGTAACGGACGTTGGCTTGGCGGCCGAGGACCAGGACGTCGAGGTCGTGCGCCGCCATCTGTTCCAGCACGCGCTGACGGCGGCCCGAGCGCAGCGCGCGGTCGTCGGGGCAAACTTCAACTGACATGGGAGCCATAGGGGTCATAGGGGTAGTCGGTCAATCGGATCCAGCCTTCCTCGGTGATCACCAGGACCTCTTCGCTGCGGTATCCGCCGGTGCCGTCCTCCCACACCACGGGTTCCAACACCAGCACCATGCCCGCTTGCAGGACGAAGTTCTCGTCGAATTCCTGACCGAGATCCGTTCCGATCATCGGCATTTCGGCCGCGTTTACGCCGATGCCATGGCCCAGGTAGAAGTGCGGCAGCCACGGCTTGCTGCCGCCGTTGGCGGTGGTGGCAGCCCGCCCCAGATCGGCCGCCGTGACACCGGCCTTGGCGACGCTCAGGACGGCGGACATGATTTCGAACCACCGGTCGAACTGCGCCTGCTGGCGTGACGACGGGTCCCGGCCGACGATCCAGGTGCGTCCGAAGTCCGAGCAATAGCCGTGGTAGGTGATGCTGACGTCGGTCCACAGCACGTCGCCCTCGGCCAGTTCGCGCTCGGTGCTCAGCAGGGGCAACGCCAGGTCGCCGTGCGTGGTCCACACGCCCTCGGCCTTGCTGGGCGGCATCACCTGCCAGATCGGCTCGAGCATGCTGGCCGTGGCACCCAATTCGAAGGCCCGCCGCAAAAAGCTTGCCGACAGGTCGGTTTGGCGGATTCCCGGGGCCAGCCGCTTGTGGACCTCGACCATCGCCTCGTCGGTGATCCGGATGGCGGTGCGCATGCACGACAGTTCGTCCGGTGTCTTGACCGACTTGGCGGCGCTGACGATGGCCGCGGCATCGACGGGCGCACCGCTGGGGAACAACGACTTTGCGGCCCGCGTCATCGCGCCGGTGCATTCGTCGACCGCGATCACCGCCTTGGCGGGAATCAGGTCGGCCAGCACGCGAGCGAAATCGTCTACGCCCTCGTCGAACTCGAGATACACCGGGCCGTGCACGTGATCGGCGGGCAGACCCGACTCTTGCGAGGCGCCCTCGCGGAAAGGCAAAAACAGGTGCGGCCACTCGTCCGCGGCGAGCACCACGGCCACCGGCCGCTCCACGTAGGACAGGCCCGCATCACCCAGCGGCCAGCTGGTGCCGGTGGCGTAGACCACCGCGCTGTTGCCCAGCAGGATCATGGCGTCGACACCGCGTTCGGCCATCGCCGAGCGCAGCCGCGTCCCGGTCTCCCGGCGCATGCGGCTCAGGTCGGGCGTCTCCGGGATCACCAGGCTGCTGGTGCCCGCGCCCGCTTGCGCGAACGTCGTCATCGGGCCGCCCCTACAGGCCCAGGAACTTCGTGACGTTGCCGCTGACGATCTTCGCGGCGTCCGCGGGACCGACGGCGTCGACAACGGCGGCCAGTGACTTCTCGGAGTAGCCGTAAGTGCTTTCGTTGTGCGGGTAATCGCTGGACCACATGACCTTGTCCACCCCGATCCTGTCGATCAGCTCCAGCCCGAGCGGATCGACCATGAACGACGCGCTCATGTGGTTGTCCCAGTAGTGCCGCACGTCGTGCTGCAACGGCCGGTTGAACATGTGCTGGTAGGACGCCACCAGGTGCTCGGCGTCCTGCAGCGCCCACGGAACCCAGGAGATGCCGCCCTCGAACCAGCCGATCCGCAGAGCCGGGTGGTCGTCGAGGATCCCTCCGAAGATATACTTGGAGAAGGTTTCCCGGAACCCGTCGATGTTGATCATCATTCCGACGACGACGCTGTTGAATTCGGTCGGACTCTTTGGCGGCGTCTCCCCGATGTGGTGCGTGATCGGCAGGCCGGCGGCCTCGATCTCGTCCCAAACCGGCCTCATGGACGTGCTGGAGTAGTCGATCGGGTTGCCGTCGTCGCCCTTGCCGGGATTCAACGGTAATAGGAACGTCTTGAGCCCCAACGACTTCAGCTCGTCGAGCGTGCGCCTGGCCCCTTGGGGGTCCCACCAGTTGATCAGCCCGGCACCGTAGAAGTGGCCGCCCGAGCGCTCCTGGAGCTCCGCGATGTATTCGTTGTAGATGCGGAAGGCCAGCTCGCGCAGGTTCTTGTCCGGGTAGTGGAACAGCGCCAATATCGCGTTGGGGAAGGCCAATTCCTTCTCGACGCCGTCGTCGTGCAGTTCTTGAATGCGGGCCTCGATGTTGGTGCTCGCCGCACCGGGCAGGTCGTCGTACTGCATCAGCACCGCGCTGAAGTCACCCGGCAGGAACGACTGGCCCTTGCGGCCGACCTGGTAGGCGCCGTCCTCGTACCAGATCCGCGGCGCCTTGTCCTTGAGGTCGTCCGGAAAGCGTTGGTAGAAAATGTCGTCGGCCAGCGAGATGTGGTTGTCCGCGGAGAACACCACGGTCCCTGGCGGGAGGCCGACGTCCGCGCCCGCGGCGTGGCCGCGCCGATCCTTCGGGGCGCCGAAGCCGCCAGGCGGGTAAAGCGTCGCGGTGCTGGTGTGAGTCGTCATCGTTGACCCTCCATTCGGATCGGCATTGGGACAGTTGCGGCCTGGGGCTACCAGGTCACCGGGAGCTCGTAGACGCCGTAGGCGAGTCGGTCATCCTTGAAGGGAACATCCTCGATGGGGACGGCCAATTCCAGCGTGGGCACCCTGCGGAACAGGGTGCGGTAGACGATTTGCAGCTCGGCGCGGGCGAGCTGCTGCCCCACGCATTGATGCCGGCCGTAGCCGAAGGCGACGTTGCGGTCGGCCCCGGAGCGGTGCAGGTACAGCCGTTCGGGTTCGGGGAAGGCGTGCGGGTCCCAGTTGGCCGGGGCCAGATCGATGATGATGCCCTCGCCGGCGCGGATGGTCTCCCCGGCGATGTGGATGTCTTCGAGCGCGACGCGGCGCTGCCCATTCTGAATGATGCTCAGGTAGCGCAACAGTTCCTCGACCGCGCTGGCGATGACCTTGGGATCCTCGGCGTCGCGGATGACGGCCAACTGGTCGGGGTTCATCAGCAGGGCAAGCACCCCGAGGCCGATCATGTTCGAGGTGGTCTCGTGCCCGGCGATCAGCAGTCCGGTGCCCAGCTGGGCCGCTTCCTTCACGCTGAGCTCGCCGGCCTTGACCCGCTCGGCGAGGTCGGAGACCGCGTCCTGGGCCGGGTTCGCCATTTTCGCCTCGACCAGCTCCGCGAGGTACTTGTTGAGGCTCATGGCGCCTTTGACGGTGTCGTCGCCCGTCGCATAGCGCGCCAGCCCGGCGTTGGCGTGGCGCTGGAACATGTCCGCGTCCTCGTAAGGAACGCCGAGCAGTTGGCTGATCACCAGCGACGGGACCGGCAGCGCCAACGCGGTGACCACGTCGGCGGGCTGGGGTCCGGCCAGCATCGCGTCGATGTGGTCGTCGGTGATCTGCTGGATGGTCGGTCGCAGACCCTCGACCCGCTTGAACGTGAACGGTTTCGACAACATGCGGCGGAACCGGGTGTGCTCTTCGCCGTCGGCGGTGAAGACCGACCGCGGGCGCTTGTGCACGGTGGACAGCATGCCCGCGTTCCAGTGCGGGAACCCGGGCAGGCGGTCGTCGACGCTGACGCGTGAATCCGAGAA
Source organism: Mycobacterium sp. E342 (assembly GCF_001667665.1). NCBI lineage: Bacteria > Bacillati > Actinomycetota > Actinomycetes > Mycobacteriales > Mycobacteriaceae > Mycobacterium > Mycobacterium sp. E342. Next base: position 21,667 of record NZ_LZJM01000199.1, on the reverse strand, counting down.
CAGTTCCCGCACTTGCTCATAGCCGGTGACCAGCCACGGCGTGCTGCCGTCCCAGATCCGCACCCGCGACAGCGGTCGCGCCTCGGCCAGCGCCGTGACACCGGGCGGCGGGGCGAAGGGGCAGCCCGCCTGCCTCGGCATCGGATACTCCGGGATCTCCGCGGCCGCGTCGGTCGCGGAAGTGTTCGTCATCGTCTCGGGCATGTCATTCCTCGATGTGAATGGCCAGCGCGGGGCAGGCCGCGGCGGCGCGCCGCGCGCCCTCGGCCTGCTCGGCCGACGGATTGGGGTTGAGCAGAACGACGACGCCGTCGTCGTCGCGCTGGTCGAACACCTCAGGGGCGTTCATCACGCAATTTCCCGACGAGGCGCAGACGTCTTGGTCGACAGTCACTTTCATCTGCAGACCTTTCACTCGTACGACGTCACGGGTGCCAGCCACAGCCCCACGATGGCATCGATGAGGCCCGATGCGGCGGCCCGCCAGGACCGCCCCGGTGGCGAGGCGCCCGCGGCGAGCGCGCGTTCCCGGTCGGCGCAGGTGTGCATCAACAGGTTGCGGGCCATGATGTTTCGTTCGAAGTGCACCTCGGCCGGCAGCTCCGGCAGGCAGCCGTTGATGCCCTCGACCACCTGAACCAGGGAGGGCGAGCTCAGGGCGCCCTTGACGATGATGTTGTAGTAGGCGGGATCGGTCATCGCCTGCGCCGCGAATCGCGCATACCAGGTGGGGTTGCCGAGCTCCTCCAGGTGGTCGGTGAGGGGACGCACCAGACAGGCGACCCAATCCCTCAGCTCGGTGGAACCGCCCGACTCGAGCAGCTCGGCCACCATCTGCTCGCGTAGCTGCTCTACCGGCCCGCGGTGCTTGTGTTCGATCGCCCGCACCAGGTCGGCCTTCGTGCCGAAGTGGTAGCCGACCGCGGCGTTATTGCCTTGGCCGGCGGCCTCGCTCACCTGCCGGTTCGACACCGCGAACATGCCGTGCTCGGCGTACAGCCGCTCGGCCGCGACCAAGATCGCTTCCTGGGTGGAGCTGGCCCGTTCGGTGCGAACGGTCCGGCCGATGGTGGTCACCCGGTCAGTCAACCGTGGCCCATCGATTAAGTCAAGCGATTGATTTAATTCTGGGATTTGCGGCTGGGTGACCGCTTGGATGCCACTTGGCGGACGGCGGGTGACAAAGGTCCCTCGCCGGGGTCGGCCCCGCGGGGTCACGATGGTTTCTTGCGTGTCGGGAGCGTGGTGGTGCCAGGACAGTGAAGGACCGGTGGGGGTAGTCATGTTGTCAGCCAACCGGGTCTCGGCCATCGAGGACTCCGCGTGGTTCCAGTCGAAGTGGGCGCCGTACCTGGTGACCGATGCCGACTGGCGGATCCGTGCGGTGAACGTGGCCTGCGAACGGGTGTCGGGGCACCCGCGGGAAAGCTTGCTCGGCCGTCCGCTGTTCGACGCCTTCCCGGAGAACCCGGCCGACCCGGAAGCCGACGGCGTGGCCAACGTCTCGGCGTCGCTGGAGTTCGTCCTCCGCCGCGGGGTCCGGCACTGGCTGGGCGTGCAGCGCTACGACCTTCCCGACCCGCGGAATCCGGGCGAATTCGTCTACAAAGTGTGGACACCGATGAATTCGCCGATCAAAGAAGGCAAGAAGACGGTCGCCGTGCTGCAACACGCCCAGGATGTCACCCGCGTGGTGCCGCCCACCCCCGCGGACCGCGCGTATCCCAAACTGTTCGAGTTGAGGAGCGCGGCCGAATTGCTGGCGCGCCAGTTCCCCGACCTTCCCACCGAGGCGGTGCTGAGCGTGTTGACGCATTCCCACAGCGTGATCGCGGAAAGCGCCGGCACCGAAGACCTCACGCGCGCGCAGGCCCTGGCCAAGCTACGGCTGGAAACCCACGCCGGGCATCCCGCCGAAGGGCCCTGACGCGAACCCTCACCCGCTGTTGCGCGAGCGGATCACCTTGCCGGCGGAGGTCCCCCCGTCGACCGGCAGCACCGCACCGGTGACATAGCGGGACCGATCGGTGGCGAAGTACAGCGCCGCCTCGGCGACGTCGTCGGGCGTGCCCTCCCGCTTCAGTGGCCGGTCGTCACGCATCCCCTGGCGGATCCGCGCCTCGAACCGCGCCAGCTCCGCCGGGTCCACGTCGACCGCCGACGACGCCAGGATCGGCGTCGGGATGCTGCCTGGTGCTATCGCGTTGACGCGAATCTCGTGGTGCGCCAGCTCAATTGCCGCGGACTTGGTGAACTGGATGACCGCCGCTTTCGAGGCACGGTAGATCATCACCCCGCCGCCGGCCTGGATCCCGCCGATCGATGTCAGGTTGATGATCGACCCGCCGCCGCGGTCGGCCATGTGCCGGGCGGCGTCGCGGGTACCGGCCATCACTCCCAGCACGTTGACGCCCATCACGCGGTGGAAGTCGGCGAGGTCGTCGTCGAGCAGCCGGCGCAGCGGGCTCGAGATTCCGGCGTTGTTCACCATGACGTGCAGGCCACCGAACTGCTCGACGGCGGCGGCGACCAACGCCGCGACCTGTCCGGGATCGGAGACGTCGGTCCGCCGGAACAGCGCGGCGGCGCCCAGCGTGGTGGCCAGTTCCTCGCCCATGGCCGTCTCGACGTCGGCGATGACGACCCGCGCCCCCTCGGCGGCGAACCGTTCCACGATGCCGCGGCCGATGCCGGACGCCCCGCCGGTGACGATGGCGACCTTGCCGTCCAATTCGTTGACCACCCGACGAGTTAATCGGGGCCGCGAGCATTAAGTCAAGCAGTTGATTTAAGGGCTGCCGTGACTCGGCGTCGCCTCGCGGAAACACGGAGGGTTCCGCAGGGCCCGTGCAAGGGCCATGCTGGGTGGGCCAGTTCGTCGGGAGATTCGGGAGGCGTGGTCATGAAGGTTTTGGTCGTCGGGGGCAGCGGACTCATCGGATCGCAGGTCGTCGCCCAGCTCACCGAGCTGGGGCACGAGGCCGTCCCGGCCTCGCCGAGGTCGGGGGTCAACGCCGTCACGGGCGAGGGCGTCGCCGACGCGTTGGCCGGCGTCCACACGGTTGTCGATGTCTCCAACTCGCCGTCCTGGGCCGACGAGGACGTTTTGAACTTCTTCACCACCTCTACCCGCAACCTGCTCGAGGCGGAGCGGGCGGCCGGCGTGCAGCACCACGTCGCGCTCTCGATCGTGGGGGCGGACCGGACGGCTGAAAGTGGTTACATGCGAGCCAAAGTCGCCCAGGAAGAAGAAATCGTGGGCTCGGGAGCCACGTATTCGATCGTGCGGGCGACCCAGTTCTTCGAATTCGTTGACGGCATCGCCGATTCGATGACCGACGGTGGCACCGTCCGCGCCCCGCACGGGGCGTTCCAGCCGATCGCCGCCGCGGACGTCGCCACGGCCGTGACCCGTGCGACGACCGGCGACCCCATCAACGGGCTGATCAACATCGCCGGCCCCGAGAAGCGCGGTATGGACGATTTCATCCGGACCCGGTTCGCCGCGACCGGCGATGAGCGCCGGGTGGTCACCGACAATGACGCCCGCTATTACGGTGCGGTGCTCGACGACCGCAGCATCGTCCCCGTTGATGGCGAAGACGTCGTCGTCTACCCCACCACGTTCGGCGCCTGGATGGCTTCCCACGCGCCCAACGGCGCCCAGTAGGCAACCCGACAATCCGAGATTGCCATGAGGGCTGTGGCCGCCATCGACTGCACGACCCTGGCGGCAGTCTCGACATGAACCGCGTAGGTAGTTGCGCGCAGCCCCGCGGCCGAGCAGCGTATAGGACGCCAAGGATCGACGACGACGAGGAGCGGTGATGTCTGTGCTTCCCACGGGCGAGACCACTGTCCCCGGCGCTCGGCTCACCAGGCGCGGATTCATGGCCGCCGGAATCGCCGGCGGCTTCGCGCTGGCAGCGTGCAGTCAGTCGAAGCCGCCGCCATCCGCCAACGCTCAGCTGGCCGCCGCCATCGCCGCGGCCGAGGCCGCCCGACCGCACAGTGGCCGCACCGTCACCGCCGGCCTGACCGCCCAGCAGGTCCAGATCGACCTGGGTGGACCGGTCGTGCGCACGCTGGCCTACGGCAACACCATTCCGGGCAAGCCGATCCGGGCCAGGATCGGCGACGAGCTGGAGGTGACGGTGTCGAACCGGCTCGACCGCCCGACCTCGGTGCATTGGCACGGCATCGCGCTGCGCAACGACATGGACGGCGCCGCGCCCGCCACCCCGAACATCGCCGCCGGGCAGGACTTCACCTACCGCTTCTCCGTCCCGAATGCCGGCACCTACTGGGCCCACCCGCACACCGGTCTGGACGCCGACACGGGCCTGTACCTGCCGGTCATCGTCGACGACCCGACCGAAGGCAATTACGACGCCGAATGGATTGTGGTTCTTGATGATTGGACCGACGGGGTCGGGAAGTCGCCGCAGCAGCTGTACACCGAACTGACCAGCCCGAACAAACCCGCCCCACCAAGCGCCCCCGAGACCACGACGAGTGCGACCACCACTACCACCACTACGGCCAGTGAGACGCCGACGACAACGTCGTCGACCGGTGAGACCTCGACATCGTCGATCAGCACCACCACCTCGAGCAGCCCGGCAGCCGGGGCGCCGGGGGGAGGCGTCGGCAAGAGCGATCTGCTCGGCGGCGACGCCGGGGACATCGCCTACCCCTACTACTTGATCAACGGCCGAATCCCCGCCGCCCCCATGACCTTCAACGCCAAGCCGGGACAGCGCATCCGGATCCGTTTCATCAACGCCGGCTCGGACACCACGTTCCGCGTCGCGCTGGCCGGCCATTCGATGACGGTCACCCATACCGATGGTTATCCCGTGGTGCCGGTCCAGGTCGACGCCCTGCTCATCGGCATGGCCGAGCGCTACGACGTCATCGTGACCGCAGCCGACGGCGTTTTCCCGCTGGTCGCGCTCGCCGAAGGGAAGAACGCGTTGGCGCGAACGCTGCTGTCCACCGGGGCGGGCAGCGCACCCGACCCGGGGCTCCGTCCGGCCGAACTCGACCGACGGGTGGGCACCGTCGACATGTTCACCGCGACAACACCCGTCAACCTGGGCCGGCCGCAGCCCGGCCTCAACCTCCCGGTCGTCCTGGGCGGCAACATGACCCAATACAAGTGGACGATCAACGGAAAGCCCTACAGCGACACCGAGCCGCTGCACGTCCGTCAGGGTGATCGGCCCACGATCACGTTCGACAACACCACGATGATGTATCACCCGATGCACCTGCACGGCCACACGTTTCAACTGATCAAGGCCGACGGTAGTCCCGGTGCGCGCAAGGACACCCTCATGGTGCTGCCCAAGCAGAAGTTGCTCGCCGTGCTGGTGGCCGACAATCCCGGCCTGTGGCAGTTGCACTGCCACAACACCTATCACCAAGAAGCCGGCATGCAGACCCGGCTGGACTACGTGTTCTAGGCGCTCGCGGCGAGAAAGTCCAAGAGCAGCCGGTTCACCGTGGTCGGCTGTTCGATCTGCGGGCAGTGGCCGGCCTGGTCGACCACGACCGAGCGGGCGCCGTCGATCGCCTTGGCGATCTGAGCGGCCCAGCCGGCCGGGAGCAGCTTGTCGTCTCTCCCCTCCACGACCAGCGTCGGCACCGTGATGCGTTCGTACGAGCGGGTACTCGAGGGCGTGGCGGACGGCGTGGCGCCCGGGCGGCGAAACCTCGCCGCGGCGACCGCTTCCCACGCGCCGGGCGCGGTGCTGGACTCGTAGCGGCGCCGCACGTAGCGGTCGTCGGCGGGGTAGCCCGGGTCGGCGAACAGCGCCTCGACGATGCGCCGCATGCCGGGAAGCGTTGCGTCGTACTGTTGTAGCGCCTCGAAGTGCCGATTCTGCTGAATCTCCCCACCTCCGCAGATGGTCACCAGGCTGCGGACGGGCAGCCGCGGCGCGTCCGAGGTGGCATCGGTGAGCAGGTTGATCGCGCCCATCGAGTTGCCCACGAAGTGCGCCGAGTCGATGCCGAGCAGCTCGCAGAACCGCGCCACGTGCCGAATCCGCATCCCGCGCCCGTCGACGAAGTCGATGACCTTCGCCGACTGGCCGAAGCCCAGCTGGTCCGGCGCCAGCACCCGGTACCGCGACGCGAGCGCGGCGATGTTGTGTTCCCAGCCCAATTCGGCGCTGGCGCCGAACTCCCCGCCGTGCAGCAGCACCACCGGGTCGCCGTCGCCCGCTTCCAAATAGCCGGTCGTCAGGCCGTCCACCAGGATGGTCCTGCGCTGGAAGTCCATCACTTGATCGCGATCGGGTTGACCGGAGAGCCCACGGCGCCGACCACCCGCAGGGGCGGGGCGACGAGCTGGAACTCGTAGACGCCGTCGGCGGCGCAGTCCTCGGCCAACGCGGTGAGATCCCAGTATTCGCCGAAGATCATCCCCATATCACGCAGGCAGAGCAGATGCAGGGGGAAGGTGATGCCGTCGATTCCGGACACCAGGTCTTCGACCTGAAGGTTGTCGGCGGCGACGGCCGCGATCTCGTGATCGTGCAGCCACTGGGCGCATCGCCAGTCCAGCCCGGAATAGCCTTCCGTTTTGTTCCCGGTCATCAGAAATCTTGTCCACCAGCCGGTCCGGATGAGCAGGATGTCACCTCGGCCGATCGTCACACCCTGGGCGCGAAGCACGTCGTCGAGTTCTTCCGGCGAGATCGGGTTCCCGGCTTCCAGGAAGACCTCCGCCCCCCGATGGCGAACCATGTCCAGCAGCACGCCGCGGGACGTGATGCCCTTGACGTCGACCTTGTCGATGCCGCAGTGGTAGGCGCCCATGCTGGTCACCGAATCCGCGGCGAAGCCGTTGTAGAGCTGATCGTCGTAGTAGACGTGGGACAGCGCATCCCACTGGCTGGCCGCCTGCAGCGGCATGATGATGATGTCGTCGTTGAACCGAAACGGGTTGTCGGCCGTCATGTAACCACTCAGCTGCTGGGCCAACGGGTTACGCGGCCAGCTGGGCCCGTACTTGGCCAGCGTGTTCACGTCCCCCCCGTCGACGGTCATGATGTGGACCGGGTTGTGCCGGAACTCGAAGGCGCCCTGCGGCCCCGAGGCGCCGAAGTCGACGCCGAGCGGGAACACCTTGCCGTGCCTGACCAAACTCGCCGCCTGGGCGACCTTCTCCGCGGTGATGAAGTTCAGAGTGCCGAGCTCGTCGTCGTCCCCCCACCGTCCCCAATTCGAGACCTCACGCGCGACCCGGCGGAAATCAGTCAAGTCGGTCACGGGGCTCCTTCCCGTCCATTCAAGAGCTCACGAGCGATCGCCGCGCCCACGTTTCCGCCGTCCACCCAGATGATCTGCCCCGTGATGTAGCTGGCCGCACCACTATTCAGGAAGAGCAATACCGCGGCCTGTTCCGCGGGGTCGGAAACCCGACCCAAAGGTTTGGGGATGTCGTCGAGGAAGCCCTGCCCGTACGCCGTGCGCAGCTGGTCGAGGATCGGAGTCTCGGTAACCCCGGGTCCCGTACAGTTGATGCGGATTCCCCTGGCGCCCAACGGCGTAGCACTTCGCATGGTGTAATAGATGATCGCTTCCTTGGACAGTTGGTAGCCATTGCCCAGGCCTTCGCGATTGGCGTGACACCAATCGATGCCCTCCTGCATCGTCGCGGTGTTCAGCAGCGGTGCCACCTCCGCCGCATGTTCGCGGTAGGCGGCCGCCGCGAGGGAGGAGACGCTCACGATCGAGGATCCCGCAGCCATGTTCGGGACCAGCGCCTCGGTCAAATGACGCAGGCCCAGGAAGTTGACTGTGGCGACCAGCGCCGGATCACCGATCCCGGACGAGACACCGGCGACGTTGAAGAGGGCGTCGGCCGGCCCGTCGATCGATGCCACGGCGTCCTCGATCGAACCCGGGTCGGCCAGGTCCGCCTCACGAAAGCCGTTGAGCCGGAAGTCGGGCCGGCGCTTGTCCAGCCCGATGACGTCCGCACCGAGTTCGGTGAGCTGGCGCACCACGTGCGCGCCGATGCCCGAGGCGCATCCGGTCACCACCGCGCGGCGGCCGTCGTAACGCCAGAGCTCGTCGATCGATCCCAAGCCCGGCTCCTCATTCAGCGACCTTGCGGGGTCACTTCTTCTGCTGCTGGTCCTTCAGGCGCTGCGCCGCCTGGACGCGGCCCTCGTTGATCTCCGCCATGGCTTCGGGGATCTCACTGGCGGTGAACTTACCGCCCCGGCCGGTGGGCAGGCCCCCGAACGAGTATTTCTCGTCGAACACCGGCGCGGTGGACGCCGGACGCCGCGATTCCACCTTCTCGATGACGGGTTCCAGCCGCTTCGCCTTCTCGGCGACCGCCTTGGCGTCGCGCTCGATGAACTCGGGCAGCACGTCGGAGCCCATCAGCTCGATGGATTCCATGGTGCCCTCGTGGCTGCGCGGGTTGAGCAGCAGGATGATCTCGTCGACACCGCTTTCCTCGTAGCCGCGCAGGAATTCCCGGACGGTCGACGGCGACCCGATCGCGCCCCGTCCCGGTCCATAGGCCAGCGTCGGATCCTTCTCCACCTCTTCGAGATAACGCTTCCACACGCCGGTCCGCCCGGGAGTGTGCACGCCCGTCATGTAGTAGTGCATGATCCCGAACGAGAAGAATCCGCCGCCCTGCCCCAGCCGTTGCAGCGCCTGCTCGTCGGTCTTGGCGACCATCATGGACAGGTCGCCCCCGATGGCCAGGATGTTGGGATTGATCCGCGGTGTGACGGGAACGCCGCTCTCTTCGAACTCCTTGTAGTAGCCATTCACCCGCTCGGTCAGCGGCCCGGGACCGGTGTAGGCGAAACTCAGTGCGCCGATTGCCTTCTGGGCGGCCATCTGCACGCTCGCCGGCCGGGTGCAGGCGACCCAGACGGGCGGATGCGGCTTTTGCAGCGGCTTGGGAACGACGTTGCGCGCCGGCATCTGGACGTGCTCGCCGTAGAAGCCGGCGAACGGTTCCTCGATCATGCAGCGGACCGAGACTTCCAGCGCCTCTTCCCATTGCGCCCGCTTGTCGGCGGGGTCGATGTTGAATCCGCCGAGCTCACCGACCGAGGACGATTCGCCGGTGCCGAACTCGACGCGGCCGTTGGAGAGCAGGTCCAACGTGGCGATCCGTTCGGCTACCCGCGCGGGGTGGTTGACCACGGGGGGCAGGTGCATGATGCCGAACCCCAGGCGGATGTTCTTGGTCCGCTGGCTGGCCGCGGCCAGAAAGATCTCCGGCGCCGTCGAGTGGCAGTACTCCTCGAGAAAGTGGTGCTCGGTCAGCCACACGGTGGAGAAGCCGGCCTTGTCGGCGGCTTCGACCTCGTCGAGACACTCTTGCATCATGACGTGTTCGTCGTCGGGCGCCCAGGGCCGCGGTAGGGCGAATTCGTAGAACAGCGAGATTTTCATCGTTACCTCCTATGAGAACTAAGGGTCCGTTTGGCTGCGCGTGCGGCAATGTGATTCGCCGCGACGAAGCCGAAGGTCATGGCGGGGCCGATGGTTGCCCCCGCACCGGCGTAACTGCGTCCCATCACCGGGGCGGAGGTGTTGCCCACCGCGTACAGGCCCGGCACCACGGTCTGATCGTCGCGGAGCACGCGCGCGTACTCGTCGGTCCGCAGGCCACCCGAGGTTCCGAGGTCGCCGAGGACGATCCGGAATGCGTAGTACGGCGGTTTGCCCAACGGGTACAGGTTCGGGTTGGGCAGCGTCGGGTCGCCGTAGTAGTTGTCGTAGACGCTGTCCCCGCGATTGAAGTCGTCGTCGTGGCCCTTGCCGGCGAGTTCGTTGAAACGACGGGCGGTTTCGGCCAGGTTGTCGGCAGGCACACCGATCTTGGCCGCCATTTCCCGCCACGTCGTCGCCGCCTTGACCACGCCCGATTCCAGCCACCCCGCGGGGACCTTACGGCCGGTGGGCACCGGCGCTCCCGGGATTTTGGGTATCGGCAGGTGGCCGCCGATGACGTAGCGATTCCACGACCTGTGGTCGGTGATCAACCAGCAGGGGATGTGGGTGACCCCCGATTTCTGCCCGTCGATCATCGCGTGACCGAAGTCCATGTACGGTGCGGCCTCGTTGATGAAGCGCTTGCCGTCGCCGTTGACGATGAACTGCGCCGGCATCATGCGTTCGTTGAGCATGAACTGCATGCGGCCATCCGGCCATTGGATGGCGGGAAACCACCACGCCTCGTCGAGCAGGTCCGTTGCCGCGCCGATCTTTTGGGCCGCACGGATACCGTCACCCATAGCGGCGGGGTTGCCGAAACTCCAGTCCTGGTCCACAACGGGCAGGAGTTCCTTGCGCCAGGCCAGGTCGTGGTCGAAGCCTCCGGAAGCCAGGATGACCCCCAGGCGCGCGCCGATCCGCTGCGTTTCGCCGTTCCGTTCGACCGCCACACCGCTCACCGCCCCCGCGGCGTCGGTGAGCAACTCGGTCATCGGGGAGTCCAGCCACAGCGGGATGCCGCGCTCCCGCATGGTCAACCTGAGCCGAGTCGCCAGTGACTGGCCGATCGCCGCCATGCGCTCGCCGAAGACCCGCGCCCGGACCATCCGCGAGATCAGCTTGAGCAAAACGGCCTTGCCGGCCCACGATTGCCGGATCCGGTAGAAGGTGCGAAGCTCCTTGGGGCCCAGCCATATTCCCTTGGGCGCCAGCGCCAGGGGCTGCAGCAGCCGCTGTTCGTCGGGGCCGAGCTTGCGCAGGTCGATGGGCGGCACGTTGATCGTGCTGCCGAGTTCGGATCCCCCGGGCAGTTCCGGGTAATAGTCGGCGTAGCCGGGCTTCCAGACGAACTCGCACCATCCCGACAGACGTTCGAGGAATCCGAGCATCTTCGGGGCCGACTCGACGTACTGCCGGATGAGCGCCTCACTGACCAGTCCGTCGGTGATCCGGTGCAGGTATTCGACGACGCGTTCGGGTTCGGGGCTATAACCCTCCCTGCGCTGGGCGGGCGCGCCGGGAACCCAGATGCCGCCGCCGGACAGAGCGGTGGAGCCGCCGAAGAAGGACGACTTCTCCACGACCAACGCGTCCAGGCCGGCGGCCTGGGCGGTCAGCGCTGCCGTCATGCCGCCGCCGCCCGATCCGACGACGACCACGTCGACAACGTGGTCGAAGCCGTCTGGCGCCGCGGTCATTTCGGGACCGCCGTCCTGATGGCGAAGCCGGCGATCAGCTCAGCGGCCGGTTTGTAGTAGCGCCCCACCGTTTCGTAGGGGCCCGCACTCGCCAGCGCCGCGAACGCGGCGACCCAGGTCCGGATTTCCTGGGCGGAGCTGCCGCCCTCGTGGGCCACGAACGAATTCGACCACCGGTCGAGTTCACCCAGCCGGCCGCCGTCGACGATCTCGAGGAACCGCTGATCCCACGCCGGGTTCAGTCCCTGCAGGTCGCTGTCGCCGGCGGCGAAGCTCTTGGCCGCGTCGATCACGGCCGCCTGCCGCGCTTGCCGCTGCTCGGCTGTCATCGGCCGGCCGTGCACAATGCGCTCGAGCACCGGCGGCGGCGCGGTCGCCAGGGTCGGCACCGGCGGGCTGTGGGACAACCCGCCGGATCCCAGCACCAGCACCCGCTTGTCCAGTGTGACCAGATAGGCGCCGACGGCGGAACCGAGCGCCCGGCAGCGATGCAACGGCCCCAGTGGCGCGCCGATCGCGTTGACGAAGATGGGTATGACCGGGCGAGAGGCGGCTTCGCCGAGCAGCTTCTCGAGCGGCTGCACGGTGCCGTGGTCGACGTCCATGCAGGCCGAGACGGCGATGTCGACGCTCGCGTCCAGCACAGTCTTCGCGCACTCGGTGGCCAGCTGCTCCGGAACGTCGAGCGGACCGGCATGGGTGCCGTAATCCCCAACCCCGTTGGCGCTCGTGCCGATACAGAAGGGCGGCATCATCTTGTAGAAGAAGCCGTTGTAGTGGTCCGGGGAGAAGACGACGACGAGTTCGGGGTCGTAGTCGTCGACGAAATGCCGGGCGTCGGCGATCGCGGATTCGATGTCGTCAAGCAGGTCCCGCGACGGCCCCGGAAGATTCAGGAGCGGGCTGTGCGACATACAGCACAGAGCCAGTGCCACTTTGCGGATCACCCCCTCGCGGCGTGAGCGTGAGTGCGTCGAGGAGGGCGACGCTCAGGTCGGGCGCGCGTTGAGCGATGCAGGCGCCGGCGATGCACCGGTCAGGACGCAGGAACAACACCGATTCCTGGTGGGTGTCGAACCAGGATTTGACGGCCCCGTCGCGATCGCCGACGACCACGACGTCGGGATCGTCGTGGCCGGTCCAGTGCAGCTGGGTCAGGGGCCGCAGCGCAACGAACCGGGCGCCCAGCGCTTTCCAGTTCGCGAAGGCGACGTCGCCGAGGATCCTGCGGGGGTGGTTGTTCCAGCACAGCACGGCGAACCAGTCCCCGAGCACGTCGTCCAACAGCACGTTGTGGCGATCGCGGGTGTCGACCCGGGGCTGGATGAACAGGGTGCCCACCGGCGAATCCGCCCGACTGGAGGCGGGGCCGTGCACGACGGCGCCCTGCTCGTAGCGCGGCATCGGTTTGAACCGCATTTCCAGCACATACCGCTTGAGCGAGGGCACAATTGACGCCGACCGCACGAGCAGGTCGCGGGCGCCGGTAATCCGCCGGTTGGTCGGTGAGATCACTCGACCCACCATCGTGGACAGGTCGATCATCGCCCGCGCGTGTTTGCGGCGCTCCACGTCATAGGTGTCCAGGAGCTTGTCGTCGGCGCGGCCGCTTACCACCGCGGCGAGCTTCCAACCCAGGTTGGCCGCGTCCCGGATTCCGCTGTTGTAACCCTGGCCCTGCCATACCGGCATCAGATGCGCGGCGTCGCCGGCCAGTAGCATGCGGCCCTTGCGGAACGCGCCGGCGATCCGCGAGTGATGCGTGTAGACCCGGCGCCGGATCACGTCGACGCGGTCGGGATGCGGCACCATCCGGGCCAGCATCTGGGTCAGGAACGCCGGATCCTCCGCCTGCTCGTCGGTCTCGTCGGCGTGAATCATGAACTCGAACCGGCGAATTCCGTGCGCGATCGAGATCGAGGCGTACGGACGTTCGGGGTCGGCGCCGACCTCGCTGTTGGGATGGCCGAGCGGGTCGTTGGCGACGTCGACCACCAGCCACCGGGTCGACGAGGTCGTCCCGTCGAAAGACACACCCATCATGCGGCGGGTCATGCTGCGACCGCCGTCGCAGCCGACCACGTAACGCGCGCTCAGGCTGGACGTTTCGTGGTCGCGCCCGCCGCCGAGTTCGACGGTGACCCCGTCGCCGTCCTCCCGGCACGCCGTCATCGGCCGCCCCCACCACACCTCGACGTGATCGAATCGTCCCAGGCCGGCAAGCAATTCGGCGTCGACGAGCGGTTGGACGAAGCCGTTGCGCTTCGGCCATCCGAAACGCGCATCCGGCGGGGCCATTTCGGCCAGCACGCGCCGCTTGGCGTCGACGAAACGCAGGATCTGGTTGGGCACCGTGTGCGGCACCACCCGGTCGGCGAGTCCGACCGACTGGAAGGTCCGTAAGGCCTCGTCGTCGAGCCCCACCCCGCGGGGATAATCGATCAGGGTGTCGCGTTCTTCGACCACCACCGTGCGGATGCCTTGCAGGCCAAGAATATTCGCCAACGTCAGCCCGACCGGCCCCGCCCCGACCACCACAACGTCGGTCTCGGTCGCTGCCTGCTCGCGCCCCGCCTCGACCATCACCGCCCCAGCAGGAAGTCGAGATGCAAACGATTGAAGGTCTTGGCGTCCTCGTACTGCGGCCAGTGCCCGCAGCCGGGCATCACCTCGAAGCGCGCGCCGGGGATCATCGACGCGATGCGGCGACCCTCCGTCACGTCCGCGGTGGGATCGTCGCTGGTCCACAGCACCAGCGTCGGCGCCGTGATCGCGCCGTACTCGTCGGGACCGATGATGTTTCGCGCCCGAATCTCCGGGTCCTGCAGCGCCATGATGTCGCGCATCGCGTCGACGAATCCCGGCTGGCGGTAGACGCGTTGACGGCTGGCGACCAGGTCGTCGTAGTCCTTGGACTTGTCGGCCATCAACCACTTGATCCGTGCCTGCACCGTTTCCCAGGTCGGGTTCTCGGCTGCCGCCATCGACAGGGTGATGATGCGCTTCATCACGACCGGGTCGGCCTGGGAGCCGCCGGTGGTGTTGAGAACGAGCCGGTCGACCACGTCGGGGTGGTCGATGGCGGCGCGGGCGGCCACCCAGCCGCCCAGCGATTCACCGCTGATGCTGGCGCGGTCGACGCCGACGGTGCGCAGGACCGCCATCAGGTGCTCGACATAGTGGCGGACTTCCAGCGGGTGGCCGGGCCTGCCGGTGTAGCCGTGCCCGAGCATGTCGATCGACCACGTCCAGAAGTGTTCGGCATGAGCCCCCAGGTTCCGGACGTACGCCTCGGCGTGCCCGCCGGAGCCGTGCAACAGCACCAGCACCGGCTTGCCCGGGTCGCCGGCCCGTAGATAACGGGTTTGCACCCCCCCGGCGTCGAGGTAGCCCTGCTCGAACGCGACGCCCTGGAGATCGCTCCAGATGCTCTCGAACTCCGCCACGGTTCCTCTCCGGCCGAAAGATGGGAAATCTCGTTCTCGTTTTTGCCGTACCCATTGTGCTAATATCGCACATTGATGTGCGTTATATATAGAGCTTCGCTTTCGGATGTGGGTCTGTCAAGGCTGTGACGGGTTCGGCTACGGGTTCGCAGACGCTGGCCAGGGGACTGACCGCGCTACAGACGGTCGCGGACTCCCCCGGCGGGCTCACCGTGCAACAGCTCGCCGACCAGATCGGGGTGCATCGCACCATCGCCTACCGACTGCTGACGACGCTGGCGGAGTTTCGGCTGGTGGCCAAGGGCGAGGACGGCCGCTACCGGCCCGCCGCCGGGCTGGCCGTGCTCGGCGCATCATTCGACCGCAACGTGCGCCAAGTCAGCCTTCCGACGCTGCGCGCGCTGGCCGACGAGCTCGGCACCACCGTGTCGTTGCTCATCGCCGAGGGCGACCAGCAGGTGGCCATCGCGGTCATCGTCCCGAGCCACGTGGCCTACCAACTGTCCTTCCATGAGGGCAGTCGCTATCCGCTGAACCGCGGCGCCGCCGGAATCGCCTTGCTCGCGAGCATGCCGCCGCGGCCGGGGGAACGAGAGCTGGTCACCCGCGCGCGCGAACGCGGCTGGGTGACCACGTACGGAGAGATCGAGCCGAACACCTACGGGCTCGCCGTGGCGGTCCGCCGCCCGGCCCCATCCCCGCCCACCTGCATCAACCTCATCTCCCACCGCGAAGACGTCGTGATGCGCGGAAAGGATGCCGTCGTCAAAGCCGCGAAGCAGCTGTCCGAGCTGCTGAGCTGAAGGGTTAGCAGTCCATGTCCTGGGACACAGAAATCGATGTCGTCGTGCTCGGCACGGGCGGCGCCGGGCTCACCGCCGCCCTGTCGGCGGCCGCCGCCGGCGCCTCGGTCGAGGTCTTCGAGAAGGCGCCGACCGTCGGCGGGACCACCGCGGTGTCGGGCGGCGTGGTGTGGATTCCCGCCCATAACCGTTGCCCCGAAGGGGAATTGACGCCTGCGGACGCATTGCGTTACCTGCGGGCGCAGTCCCTGGGCTCGATGGACGACGAGTTGGTCGAAACGTTCGTGCACACCGGACCGGCGATGCTCGACTTCGTCGAGGCGCACAGCGGTTTGCGTTTCGAGATCGCCACCGGCTTCCCCGACTACCGGCCGGAGCTGCCGGGGGGACAGCCCAGCGGAGGCCGATCACTGAGTGCGGGGCCGTTCGACCTGCACCAGATCGGGGAGTGGGGCAAGCGGATCACCTCGTTTCCCGCCGACTGGTCCAACGTCGGTATCGACGCCGAAACCAGGGCGCGCCTGCACGTGACGATCGACAAAGGCAGCGACCTCTGCGTCGCCGGCACGGCGTTGATTGCGGGTCTGCTCAAGGGATTGCTCGACGCCGGGATCACACCGCACACCGACGCCCGGGCCGAAGAGCTCATCGCGGAGGATGGCGAAATCGTCGGGGTGCGCATCGCGTTGGCCGAGCGAACGATCAACGTGCGCGTGCGCCGCGGAGTCGTCCTGGGTGTCGGTGGCTTCGAATGGGATCCGGGTCTGGTGCAGGCATTCCTGCGCGGCCCGATGCACGGCGCGGTGTCTCCACCCAACAACACCGGCGATGGCCTGCGCATGGCCATGGCGCACGGCGCCGACCTGGCCAACATGGGCGAAGCGTGGTGGGTGCCGATCGTACAAATTCCCGGTGACACCATCGACGGCAAGCCACGCAGCCGCAGCGTGCGTCTGGAGCGCACCCGGCCGCGCAGCATCATCGTCAACTCGGCGGGGCACCGCTTCGTCAACGAGGCGTGCGATTACAACTCGATGGCCGGCGCCTTTCACTACCTCGATCCCCGCGGCGGCTACGTCAACGACCGCGGATGGATGGTGTTCGATTCAATTCACTTGCAGCGCTATGGGTTCCTGGGCACCGAACCGGGACAGCCCGTCCCGGACTGGTTCTGCGAGTCGACGACCCTCGCCGAGCTGGCCGCCAAGACCGGCATCGACGCGGGCGGCTTGGTCCGCACCGTCGAGGATTGGAACCGCCACGTCGCCGAAGGGGCCGACCCCGATTTCGGGCGCGGGTCCAGCGCCTACGACGGCTATTGGGGCGACGACAGCGCGACCACACTCGCCGGGAAAACCCTCGGCCCGATCGACACCGCTCCCTTCTACGCGGTGCCGGTGCGCATCGGTGCGATGGGCACCAAGGGTGGGCCGCGGACCGACCACGACGGGCGCGTGCTGCACGTCGGTGGTGATCCGATACCGGGCCTGTTCGCCGCCGGCAACGCGATGGCCGGCGTCACCGGCCGCGCCTACGGTGGCGCGGGCGGGACCCTGGGCCCGGCAATGGTTTTCGGATACCGCGCCGGCCACGCCGCCGCCACCGGGAAGTCCGTCGACCTGACGTAGCGGGCTACGGGCAGCGAGCGATCACTTCATCTGGCGATCGGCAGCTCGACGCAGATGTGGGTGCCCGCCGGAACATCGAGATAGACGAACACTCCCCCGGCGGCCTCCACGCGGGCCCGGTGTGACGCCAATCCGATGTGGCCCTCGCCGAGGCGGCGCGCAACCGTCTCGTCGTTGAATCCCACACCGTCGTCGATCACATGCAAGACGCAGATCTCGTCGGTGATTCCGAGCGTGACCGACGCGCTGCGGGCCCGGGAATGTTGCACGACGTTGGACAACAACTCGCGCACCACCCCGAACACCACCGGGTCGATGTCACTCCGAATCGGGTAGTCGATGTCGGTCGCGATCTCGATGCCCGATCGCTGGGCGGCGAAGGTCGCCAGTTGCTGGACCGCCGCCGCCAAGCCGACCTGCTCGAGAACGGCCGGATGCAGCTCGAAAGTCGCCTGCCGCAATCGCTCCGACGCCATCTGCAGTCCGGCAAGCGCGCGCTCCACCCGGTCGTCACCGGGCATCGCCGCATCCAATTCGACGAGCTCTTGGCGCACGGCCAGGATGTCCTGCAGCGGCCCGTCGTGAATGGATTCCGAGATCCTGCGCTGCTCTGTGTCGGACGCGGTCATCGTCTGGGCCAGCAGTTCTTCGCGCAAGGTGCTGAGTCCGGCTATCGACCGGGTATGCCGCTCCTCAACGCGCACCGCCACAAACGCTGTGACACAGAGGAACCCGTAGAGCAGGAACCGGAACGTGGCTTCGGTGACGCCGATCGAGCCGACCATCTCCGGGTCCTCGAGCACCGCGATCGCGAATCCCACCATGGAGAAGATCAGCACCATCGCCGCGCGCCGGGACGAGACATCGAGCCCTATCAGGATCGGCAGGGCGGTCATGATCAGCAACGGGTGCAGCCCATTGGTGGACAGCACTTGGAAGACCGTCAGCACGACAACATCGATGACGGTGAACGCGAACGGCTCCAGGCGGCCGACCCGGGCCAGCCGGCCCCGGCCGAGCCATCGCCGGCTGCGTGAAAATGCCAGCGCCAGCGCGCAGAGCGCGACCCCCGAGTACGCGATGATCAGCACAGTTTGCTGGAACCACTCGGACCGGCGGGTGCCGCTGATCATCGCAGCGATCATCAGGCCCACCACACCGATCCGCAGGACCGCTGCAAGCCGGTACGAGCGCAGCTGGTGAAGCCTGCGCACCCGACCCAGTTCCACGTCACTGGCGACCGCCACGCGAACACAGTACTCAGCCGCGGCGGTTCCGTCGGGGCAAACCGCTTCGGCGCGCATCAGCGTTTCGGCCGATTGCCGTCGTCTCTTTGCGGGCTAGACTCATCGCCATGGCCGGCCCAGCATCGTCCGAAAAGGTGCGGGTGGTTGTCGGGGACGATCACCCGCTGTTTCGGGAAGGCGTTGTGCGCGCGCTCTCGTCGAGCGGTTCGGTGAATGTCGTCGCGGAGGCCGAGGATGGCTCGACGGCACTGGAATTGATCAAGGAGCACTCTCCCGACGTCGCTCTGCTCGATTACCGGATGCCCGGCATGGATGGCGGGCAGGTGGCGGCGGCGGTGCGGAGTCAGCAGTTGCCGACTCGCGTCCTGTTGATCTCGGCGCACGACGAGCCCGCCATCGTGTACCAGGCACTGCAGCAGGGGGCCGCCGGGTTCGTGTTGAAGGACTCGACGCGCAGCGAGATCGTCAAGGCCGTGCTCGACTGCGCGCAGGGGCGCGACGTGGTGGCGCCAGCACTGGTGGGAGGTCTCACCGCGGAGATCCGTCACCGGGCGGAACCGACGGGTCCCGTGCTCAGCGCGCGAGAACGCGAGGTACTCAACAGGATTGCACGCGGCCAAAGCATCCCCGTGATCGCGGCCGAGCTGTATGTGGCCCCGTCCACGGTCAAGACCCACGTGCAGCGCCTGTATGAGAAGCTCGGCGTCAGCGATCGCGGGGCCGCCGTTGCCGAGGCGATGCGGCAAGGTCTGCTCAGCTAGCGGACGACCAGTGGCCCGGTTCGCTCACCGGGGCCGGACGCTCCGCGCGCAGTTGTGCGTTCGCGAACGCGGCCGCCTCGCCGACCAGGCGCCGAGCCCGGCGTTCCACCTCGTAGAGGTGGGCGGCGCTGACGCCCGCACGGGTCAGCTGGCGCCGGGCGTAAACCAGCGGATCGACTCCGGCGGGGTGGTTGGTCCGGTAGGTGACCGCCTCGACCAGGGTGGGGCCACCGCCGGCACCGGCACGCTGCACGGCTTGGGCGACCGAGTCATGCACCGTCACAACGTTCTTGCCGTCGACCGACAGCACCGGCAGCCCGTGGCGCTCGCGGGGACCCCGGCGCACACCGGACCCGTCGCGAATGTTTTCGACGACGAACACCACCGGAAGGCGCCACGACAGCGCGATCGTCGCGGCCGATTTGAACTCGGGTGAGTTCACCGCGTCGTCCCCGACGACGCACAGCGTGACCTTGCCTCCGCCGGCCACCTGCTGCGCGTAGGCGTCGCCGAGCGCGAACAGGATCGATCGCCGCAGCGGGTTCGACGTGGCGAATATCTGCTTCCATTCGGCCGCGAACGGGCTTTCCTGCACACCGCAGGCGGCGACTGGCCTCGGCGCGATCATCTCGGCGATGGCCGGTCCCAACGGCAGGACTTGACCGACTCGCTGGGCGTGTTCGAAATGGCGGATCGCGGTGCTCATGATGTCGCCCGGCCGAAGCGCCGCGATCGTGCCGACGGCCACAGCCTCTTGGCCGAACGCGGCCACCATGGGGCCGTTGAGCAGACCGTCGATTCGCGACTCTTCCAGTGCCATGTCGAGCAGTCGCAGCACCCACATCCGGCGGTACAGTTCCAGCTGTTCACCGAGGTGTGCGGCCGACAGTTCGGGTGTGCGAGCCATTGCCGGGTCTCCTAACTCATCGCGGATCGTGCCGTTGAGCACAAGATCAACGTAGGGAGATCGGCGCGGCCGGGCCTCCGCCGATCGGTCCGCAAACGGGATGAATCCCCGTTCCCCCGATCGGGGGACAGCGCGAGGCGTCAGTCCGGCTCTTGCGGGGCCGGTGACAGCAGCCGCTCGGCCGCCGAGTACGGGTCCTGGTCGCCGTCGACGACCGCCTCGGCGAGCCGGTCGAGGTCCGGCCGGGTGCGCAACCGCGTCTGCGCCAGTGACAGGATCTGCGCTTTGGCGCGGGCCAGCCGGCGCGCGCGACTGTCGGCGCGGTGGTGGTCCTCGATGGCGGCGACCAGTTCCGCGACGCCCTGCCCGCGCTCAGCGATGAGGCTGACGATCGGGGCGTCGGTCTCGGCTCGCAGGTCCCGCACGGTCTGCGCGGCACCGTCGCGATCGGCCTTGTTGACGACGACGATGTCGGCGACTTCGAGCACCCCCGCCTTGGCGGCCTGGACCGCATCGCCCGCACCGGGATTGAGGATGACGACGGTAGGGTCGGCGACGGCGGCGATCTCGATCTCGGACTGCCCCACCCCCACCGTCTCCAGCAGGACCACGTGGTAACCGATCGCCCCCAGCAGGCGGATCGCGGCCGGGACCGCCGCGGCCAGTCCCCCCAGATGACCGCGGGTCGCCACCGACCTGATCAACACGTCGGAGTCATTGATGTGCGCGGCCATTCGTATCCGATCGCCCAACAGCGCACCACCGCTGAACGGTGACGACGGGTCCACCGCCAGCACCGCCACCCGGCACCCGCGTTCCCGGTAGGCGCCGACCAGGGCGGCGATCGTCGTCGACTTGCCGGCCCCCGGCGGCCCGGTGATACCGATGACGCTGACCGGCGCGGGCTCGATGCTCGCCAGCACCTCGTCGCGGCGCTCGCCCTCGACCAGGGAAAGGAGCCGACCCGTCGCGCGCGGAGATCCGTTGCGCGCGCCGGCAATCAAGTCGGCGATCTCCATTTAGGGTGCGGGGACCTCGATGACGGTCGCGGATCCCATCCCGCCGCCCGCGCACATGGCCGCAACCCCGAATCCACCGCCACGACGGCGCAACTCGTGCACCAGCGTGACCAGCATCCTGGCGCCCGTCGCCGCCACCGGGTGTCCGAGCGAGCAGCCGCTGCCGCTGACGTTGACCTTGTCCGGGTCGAGGTCGAGCAGCTTGACGGTGGCCACGCACATCGCGGCGAAGGCCTCGTTGATCTCGAACAGATCCACGTTCGAGATCGAAAGCCCGGCGCGGGCAAGCGCTTTCGGGATCGCTTCCACCGGGGCCAGCCCGGTGATGGCGGGGTCGACGCCCACCGACGCCCAGGACCGCACGGTCGCCAGCGCCGGCAGGCCGAGTTCGTCGCTCGCGATCGACGAGGGCCGCTTCAAAGAGGAGATCGTCCCGATCGAGACGCCGCACGGGCTGTTCGCGGTCGACGAGCACCCCCGCCGCGACACCACCATGGAGAAGCTGGCCGCACTCAAGCCGTTGCATCCGGAGATCGAGGGGTTTTCCATCACGGCGGGAAACGCGTGCGGCGCCAACGACGGTGCGGCCGCGCTGACGATCGCGAGCGACGAACTCGGCCTGCCGGCGCTGGCGACCGTGCGGTCCTGGGCGTCGGTGGGCGTCGACCCCGCC